>NZ_JALMFA010000022.1:0-107250 GCF_023242545.1 Pseudomonas sp. MWU13-2517
CCTTTCGACGCCCTTTTCACAAACAGGTTGGCTTGTCATCGCCGCTTCCTGCCTGGCTCTGCGATGGCTGGTTGTCCAGGATCCACAGAGTCTCACAAGCCCCTTTCGGGAACTTGTGCAGTATGCCTGAAAGCCGCTTTACGGCAACTCGTGGCAGAGTGCCGTTCATCCCTCAGAGCAGAAGTGCCATCCATACCACTCGCTAGAAAAAAAGCGATTCTGCGTAATAACTAAGCCCCTTGCGTTACTTGATATGTGAACGCGCCTACACCGCCCCCTTACGCGTCAACAATTCCACAAACGCTTTCGCCATCGGCGTCTGCACGCCCTTGCGTTGCACCAGCCACACGGCCGTCACCGCTTCCTGGTCCAGCAGCGTGCGATACACCACGCCATCGATGCGTATCCGCTGATATGACGCTGGCAGCACCGACACGCCGAGTCCCGCCGCGACCAGGCCGATGATGGTCATCGCCTCCCCTGCCTCCTGGGCAAAGTGCGGGCTGAAACCGGCATCGCGGGCCAGGTTGAGCAACTGGGCATAGAGACCGCTGCCGTAGCTACGTGGGAAAAACACAAACGGCTCCTGTGCCAATTGCGCCAGGTGCAAACCACGCTCACTGCCTTCGACCAACGGGTGGCCGGCATTCAGCACGGCCACCAGCGGCTCGCGCATCAGCTCAATGACACCCAGCGAATCCGGCAACGGCAGCGGACGCATCAGGCCAACCTGGATCGACTCATCCACCAGCGACTCAGCGACTTCGGTGCTGCTCATTTCCTGCAGACTCAGGTGCACTGCCGGGAATGCCTGGCGAAACGCAAAGATCGCCTGGGGAATGCTGGCGTTGAACGGCGCCGATGAAGTAAAGCCGATCTTCAGTTCACCCAGCTCTCCTGATTGCGCGCGCCGGGCCACGTCGGCCGCTTTGTCGACCTGGGCCAGCACCAGCCGTGCCTCTTGCAGAAACAACCGCCCGGCCTCGCTCAGCTCAACCCGACGATTGGTCCGTTCAAACAGGCGCGCCCCCAGCTCCTGTTCCAGCGCCTGGATCTGCTGGCTCAGCGGCGGCTGCGAGATGCCCAGCGCCTGTGCGGCGCGGCCGAAATGCAGTTCTTCAGCGACGGCAATGAAGTACCGCAAATGACGCAATTCCATGCACACCTCATTAGGTCGTTAAAGCTATCAAACAGGTCGAACAATATATTGGAAAGAATCATTAGGCAGCTATATTCTTTTTTGCATTGCCTGTCCTGGCAGGCTTTCCCTCCTCGAGGTCCCCGTGAAATCTGCTGTCGCGCCATTCGCTCAAGAACGCCCACCCACCGCCCTGGATGAGGTGGTCGCCCAGCTCAACGACGAGTACATCGAAAAAGGCACACCGATGTTTATGCGCACGGTGCTGGCGCTGTTCTCCGGTGGTTTCGCCACCTTTGCCCTGCTGTATTGCGTGCAGCCGATGATGCCGGCGCTGTCCCATGAGTTTTCCATCAATGCGGCGCAAAGCAGCCTGATCCTGTCGATAGCCACGGCAATGCTCGCATTCGGTTTGCTGATCACCGGGCCGATCTCCGATAGGCTGGGACGCAAACCGGTGATGGTATCCGCACTGTTCTGCGCGGCGCTGGCAACCATCGCCAGCGGCTTGATGCCGACGTGGGAAGGCATCCTTTTGATGCGTGCGCTGGTGGGTCTGTCATTGAGCGGCCTGGCAGCGGTGGCGATGACCTACCTGAGCGAAGAAATCCACCCGCAACACATCGGCCTGGCCATGGGCCTTTACATCGGCGGCAACGCGATCGGCGGCATGAGCGGGCGCTTGATCATCGGCGTGCTGATCGACTTCGTCAGTTGGCATACCGCGATGCTGATCATTGGCGCCCTGGCGCTGATTGCGGCTGCGGTGTTCTGGAGAATCCTTCCCGAGTCGCGCAACTTCCGCGCCACCAGCCTCAAGCCTCGTAGCCTGCTGGACGGTTTTGTCATGCACTTCAAGGACGCGGGCTTGCCGTGGTTGTTCCTCGAAGCCTTCCTGCTGATGGGCGCCTTCGTGACGATGTTCAACTACATCGGCTACCGCTTGCTCGACGATCCGTATGACCTGAGCCAGGCGGTGGTCGGCCTGCTGTCGCTGGTGTACCTCTCGGGCATCTACAGCTCGGCCAAGATCGGCTCCCTGGCCGACCGCCTCGGCCGCCGCCGCGTGTTATGGGGCACCATCGTATTGATGCTCGCTGGCATCGCCCTCACCCTCTTCACCCCACTGTGGATCGTGGTGCCCGGCATGCTGATCTTTACCTTCGGCTTCTTCGGCGCCCACTCGGTGGCCAGCAGCTGGATCGGCCGGCGCGCGGTCAAGGCGAAGGGGCAGGCATCGTCGCTGTATCTGTTCTGCTACTACGCGGGGTCGAGTATCGCCGGTACCGCGGGGGGATTCTTCTGGCACTTTGCCGGGTGGAACGGGATCGGGGCGTTTATCGTGGCGCTGCTGATCGGGGCTTTGCTGGTGGCGTTGAAGCTGGCGAAGTTGCCGCCGCTGGGGAATGTGAAGGTCTGACCCGATACGGCGAAATGTGGGAGGGGCTTGCTGTGGCGAGGGAGTTTGCTCACGCTCGACTGCGCAGCAGTCGCCGACTACTCGGGGGCGCTTCGCACCCCAGCGCAAGCAAGCTTGCTCGCCACAGCAAGCCCGCCCCCACATTTGTTTGGCGTGTTACTCGTGGTACTGCGCCGACAACTCGTGCACCGCGCGCAGGAAGGCGCCGGCATGTTCAGGGTTCACTTCCGGCGTGATGCCGTGGCCCAGGTTGAACACGTGGCCGGTGCCCTTGCCGTAGCTGGCGAGGATGCGCCCGACTTCGGCGCGGATCGCTTCCGGCTTGGCATAAAGCACGGTCGGGTCCATGTTGCCTTGCAGCGCGACGCGGTTGCCCACACGCTGACGGGCTTCGCCCAGGTCGCAGGTCCAGTCCAGGCCCAATGCATCGGCACCGGCGTCGGCAATGCTCTCCAGCCACAGGCCGCCATTCTTGGTGAACAGGATGACCGGCACTTTACGGCCTTCGTGTTCGCGGATCAGGCCGCTGACGATCTTGCGCATGTAGGCCAGGGAGAACTCCTGGTACGCCGCCGCCGACAGGTTGCCGCCCCAGGTGTCGAAGATCTGCACCGCTTGCGCACCGGCCATGATCTGGCCGTTGAGGTAGGAGGTAACCGACTGCGCCAGCTTGTCCAGCAGCAGGTGCATGGCTTGCGGGTTGTCGTAGAGCATCGCCTTGGTCTTGCGGAAGTCTTTCGACGAGCCGCCCTCAACCATGTAGGTAGCCAGGGTCCACGGGCTGCCGGAGAAGCCGATCAGCGGCACGCGGCCATTGAGCTCGCGGCGGATGGTGCTGACGGCATCCATCACATAACCGAGGTCTTTGTGTGGATCAGGAATCGGCAGGGCCTCGATATCGGCCAGGGTGCTGACGACTTTCTTGAAGCGCGGGCCTTCGCCGGTTTCAAAATACAGGCCCTGGCCCATGGCGTCGGGGATCGTGAGGATATCGGAGAAGAGGATGGCCGCATCCAGTTGTGGATAACGGTCCAACGGCTGCATCGTGACTTCGCAGGCGAACGCGGGATTCATGCACAGGCTCATGAAGTCGCCGGCGTTGGCGCGACTGGCGCGGTATTCCGGCAGGTAGCGACCGGCTTGACGCATCATCCACACGGGCGTGACGTCTACAGGCTGCTTGAGCAGGGCACGAAGGAAACGGTCGTTCTTGAGGGCAGTCATGTCGGCATCCGCAAAAAAAGTACGGGCATTTTCTCAGAGCGCGACGCAAAAGGCACGGAATGCGCCGTGCCTTTTTTTCTATCGGGTCAATTGGTGGGATAAAAGCAGCGGCAAGCTTCAAGCAATTAGCTGCAAGCGAGAAGCCACGATGCTTGCAGCTTGCGGCTTGAAGCTTGAAGCTTGAAGCTTGCCGCTGACATCGCTAGACGCCCAAGTAATCCAGGATGCCTTCGGCGGCGTTGCGGCCTTCGAAGATCGCTGTCACTACCAGGTCAGACCCACGCACCATGTCGCCACCGGCGAAGATTTTCGGATTGCTGGTCTGGTGCTTGTACTGGCCTTGTTCCGGGGCCACGACGCGGCCCTGGCTGTCGGTCTGGATCTGGAACTGCTCGAACCACGGTGCCGGGCTTGGACGAAAACCGAAGGCGATGACCACGGCGTCGGCCGGGATGATCTCTTCGGAGCCCGGGATCGGCTCAGGACTGCGACGGCCACGGGCGTCCGGTTCGCCGAGACGGGTCTCGACCACTTTTACGCCTTCGACGCGGTCTTCACCGACGATGGCGATCGGCTGGCGGTTGTAGAGAAACTTCACGCCTTCTTCCTTGGCGTTCTTCACCTCTTTGCGCGAGCCGGGCATGTTGGCTTCGTCACGACGATAGGCACAGGTCACCGACTTGGCGCCCTGGCGGATCGAGGTACGGTTGCAGTCCATCGCGGTGTCACCGCCGCCCAGCACCACGACCTTCTTGCCCTTCATGTCGACGAAATCTTCCGGCGACTTTTCAAAGCCCAGGTTGCGGTTGACGTTGGCGATCAGGAAATCCAGAGCGTCGTAGACGCCTGGCAGGTCCTCACCGGCAAAGCCGCCCTTCATGTAGGTGTAGGTGCCCATGCCCATGAACACGGCATCGTATTCTTCGAGCAGTTGCTCCATGGTCACGTCTTTACCGATCTCGGTGTTCAGCCGGAACTCGATGCCCATGCCGGTGAACACTTCACGGCGGTTGCTCAGTACGGTTTTTTCCAGCTTGAACTCGGGGATGCCGAAGGTCAGCAGGCCGCCGATCTCAGGGTTCTTGTCGAATACCACCGGAGTCACGCCGCCGCGCACCAGCACGTCGGCGCAGCCCAGGCCTGCCGGGCCGGCACCGATAATGGCGACGCGCTTGCCGGTCGGCTTGACCTTGGACATGTCCGGGCGCCAGCCCATGGCGAACGCGGTGTCGGTGATGTACTTCTCCACCGAGCCGATGGTCACTGCGCCGAAGCCATCGTTAAGGGTGCAGGCACCCTCGCACAGACGGTCCTGCGGGCACACCCGGCCACACACTTCCGGCAGGGTGTTGGTCTGGTGGGACAGCTCGGCGGCGGCGAGGATGTTGCCCTCGGCCACCAACTTGAGCCAGTTGGGAATGAAGTTGTGCACCGGGCACTTCCATTCGCAATACGGGTTACCGCAACCCAGGCAACGGTGGGCCTGGTCGGCCGAGTGCTGGGGTTTGAAGGGTTCGTAGATTTCCACGAACTCTTTCTTGCGTTGACGCAACAGTTTCTTCTTCGGATCTTTACGCCCGACATCGAGGAATTGGAAGTCGTTGCTGAGACGTTCGGCCATCTTTAAAACCTCGTACACGACAGCTGTAAGCTACAAGCTTCAAGCTGCAAGAAATCAATTGAACCGGCACACCGCGCACTGCTCTTAGCTTGCGGCTTGAAGCTTGCTACTTGCCGCTGCGTCGTCATTGCGGACTCGCAAGTGTGGTGGATAGCAGAGATTTCAAACTCGCAGCCTTGGGCTTGACCAGCCAGAAGCGACGCAGGTAGTCGTCGAGGTTCTCGGCGAGGTTACGACCCCATTCGCTGCCGGTTTCCTCAACGTACTCGTCCAGCACGTGCTGCAAGTGGTTCCGGTAGGACTCCATGGCTTCACCGCTGATCCGCTGGATCTCGACCAACTCGTGGTTGACCTTGTCGACGAAGGTATTGTCCTGGTCGAGCACGTAGGCGAAACCGCCGGTCATGCCCGAACCGAAGTTGTAACCGGTCTTGCCCAGTACTGCGACAAAGCCCCCGGTCATGTACTCGCAGCAGTGATCGCCGGTGCCTTCCACCACGGTGTGGGCACCGGAGTTACGCACGGCGAAACGCTCACCGGCAGTGCCGGCGGCGAACAGCTTGCCACCGGTGGCGCCGTACAAGCAGGTGTTGCCGATGATGGCACTGTCCTGGGTCTTGTAGACGCTGCCTTGAGGCGGAACGATGACCAACTTGCCACCGGTCATGCCCTTGCCCACGTAGTCGTTGGCGTCACCTTCCAGGTACATGTGCAGGCCGCCGGCGTTCCACACGCCGAAGCTCTGGCCGGCAGTGCCCTTGAAGCGGTAGGTGATCGGCGCTTTCGCCATACCCTGGTTGCCGTGCTTACGTGCGATCTCGCCGGAGACGCGTGCGCCGATGGAACGGTCGCAGTTGCAGATATCCAGAGCGAACTCGCCACCGCTGGCATCATTGATCGACGAAGCGGCCATCTCGACCATTTTTTCGGCCAGCAGGCCCTTGTCGAACGGCGGGTTGCGGTCGACGCCGCAGAACTGCGGTTTGTCAGCCGGGATGTGATCGCTGCCCAACAGCGGCGTCAGGTCCAGGTGGTGCTGCTTGGCGGTCTGGCCTTCGAGGATTTCCAGCAGGTCGGTACGCCCGATCAGCTCCTCCAGCGAACGCACGCCCAGCTTGGCCAGCCACTCACGGGTCTCTTCGGCAACGTAGGTGAAGAAATTCACCACCATGTCGACGGTGCCGATGTAGTGATCCTTGCGCAGCTTCTCGTTCTGCGTCGCCACGCCGGTGGCGCAGTTGTTCAGGTGGCAGATGCGCAGGTATTTGCAGCCCAGGGCAATCATTGGCGCGGTACCGAAGCCGAAGCTTTCGGCGCCGAGGATTGCGGCCTTGATCACGTCGAGGCCGGTTTTCAGGCCGCCGTCGGTTTGTACGCGCACCTTGCCACGCAGATCGTTGCCGCGCAGGGTCTGGTGAGTTTCCGCCAGGCCCAGCTCCCAGGGTGCGCCGGCGTACTTGATGGAGGTCAACGGCGAAGCGCCGGTGCCACCGTCATAGCCGGAGATGGTGATCAGGTCGGCATAGGCCTTGGCCACACCGGCGGCGATGGTGCCTACGCCAGCTTCCGCCACCAGTTTCACCGAGACCAGGGCCTGCGGGTTGACCTGCTTGAGGTCGAAAATCAGCTGCGACAAGTCTTCGATCGAGTAGATGTCATGGTGCGGTGGCGGCGAGATCAGGGTCACGCCCGGCACCGCGTAGCGCAGCTTGGCGATCAGACCGTTGACCTTGCCACCCGGCAGTTGGCCGCCCTCACCAGGCTTCGCGCCCTGGGCAACCTTGATCTGCAGCACTTCGGCGTTGACCAGGTATTCCGGGGTCACACCGAAACGGCCGGTCGCCACCTGCTTGATTTTCGAGCTCTTGATAGTGCCGTAGCGCGCCGGGTCTTCGCCGCCTTCGCCGGAGTTGGAACGCGCACCCAGGCGGTTCATGGCTTCGGCAAGGGCTTCGTGGGCCTCGGGCGACAACGCACCCAGGGAGATACCGGCGGAGTCGAAGCGCTTGAGGATCGACTCCAGCGGCTCGACTTCGCTGATGTCCATCGCGGTGTCCAGGGTCTTCACCTTGAACAGGTCACGGATCATCGATACCGGACGGTTGTCGACCAGCGAGGTGTATTCCTTGAACTTGGCGTAGTCGCCCTGCTGCACGGCGGCTTGCAGGGTGTTGACCACGTCCGGGTTGTAGGCGTGGTATTCGCCACCGTGCACGAACTTGAGCAGGCCACCTTGCTGGATCGGCTTGCGCGCACTCCAGGCTTCAGCGGCCAGGGCTTTCTGTTCGGCTTCGATGTCGACGAAACGCGCGCCCTTGATGCGGCTTGGCACGCCACGGAAGCTCAGTTCGCAGACTTCTTCGGACAGGCCGATGGCTTCGAACAATTGAGCGCCGCGGTACGAGGTGACGGTGGAGATGCCCATCTTCGACAGGATCTTCAGCAGGCCCTTGGTGATGCCCTTCCTGTAGTTCTTGAACACCTCATAGAGGTCGCCCAGCACTTCACCGGTGCGGATCAGGTCGCCCAGGACTTCATAGGCCAGGAACGGATAAACCGCGGAGGCGCCGAAACCGATCAGCACTGCGAAGTGATGCGGGTCGCGGGCGGTGGCGGTTTCCACGAGGATGTTGGAGTCGCAGCGCAGGCCTTTTTCAGTCAGACGGTGGTGCACCGCACCGGTGGCCAGCGAAGCGTGGATCGGCAGCTTGCCCGGGGCAATGTGGCGGTCGGTCAGTACGATCTGGGTACGACCGGCGCGCACGGCCTCTTCAGCCTGGTCGGCGACGTTGCGTACAGCCGCTTCAAGGCCGAGGGTTTCGTCGTAGTTCAGGTCAATGATCTGGCGGTCGAAGCCTGGACGGTCCAGGGTCATCAAGGAGCGCCACTTGGCCGGGGACACGACTGGCGAACTGAGGATAACGCGGGATGCGTGCTCCGGCGACTCCTGGAAGATATTGCGCTCGGCACCGAGGCACACTTCCAGCGACATCACGATGGCTTCGCGCAGCGGGTCGATCGGTGGGTTGGTCACCTGGGCGAACTGCTGGCGGAAATAGTCATACGGCGTGCGTACACGCTGGGACAGCACGGCCATCGGCGTGTCATCGCCCATGGAGCCCACGGCCTCGTAGCCTTGCTCACCCAACGGGCGCAGCACTTGGTCGCGCTCTTCGAACGTGACCTGGTACATCTTCATGTACTGCTTGAGCTGGTCGACGTCATAGAAAGCCGAACCGTGGTCGTTGTCTTCCATGGTCGCCTGGATACGCAGGGCGTTCTTGCGCAGCCATTGTTTGTAGGGGTGACGAGACTTCAAGCGGTTGTCGATGGCGTCGGTGTCGAGGACCTGTCCGGTTTCGGTGTCCACGGCCAGGATCTGGCCAGGGCCTACGCGACCTTTGGCGATAACGTCTTCAGGCTTGTAGTCCCATACGCCGATTTCCGACGCCAGGGTGATGAAACCGTTGGTGGTGGTGACCCAACGCGCCGGGCGCAGGCCGTTGCGGTCGAGCAGGCACACCGCATAGCGACCGTCGGTCATTACCACACCGGCCGGGCCGTCCCACGGCTCCATGTGCATCGAGTTGTACTCGTAGAATGCACGCAGATCCGGGTCCATGGTCTCGACGTTCTGCCACGCTGGCGGAATGATCATGCGCACGCCACGGAACAGGTCGATGCCGCCGGTGACCATCAGCTCGAGCATGTTGTCCATGCTGGAAGAGTCGGAACCCACGCGGTTGACCAGCGGGCCGAGCTCTTCCAGGTCCATCAAATCGTTGGCGAACTTGGTGCGGCGCGCCACAGCCCAGTTGCGGTTGCCGGTGATGGTGTTGATCTCGCCGTTGTGGGCGAGGAAGCGGAATGGCTGAGCCAGCGGCCATTTCGGCAGGGTGTTGGTAGAGAAGCGCTGGTGGAACACGCAGATTGCGGTTTGCAGGCGCTCATCGCTCAGGTCCGGATAGAAGGCGGTCAAGTCCGCCGGCATCATCAGGCCTTTATAAATGATGGTCTTGTGGGAAAAGCTGCAGATGTAGTGATCGGTGTCGGCGGCGTTGGCTACCGATGAGCGACGACGCGAAGTAAACAGCTTGATCGCCATGTCCTGATCGCTCAGGCCATCGCCTGCGATGAACACTTGTTCGATCTGTGGCAGGCGCTCCATGGCCAGGCGGCCGAGTACGCTGGTGTCGATCGGCACTTTGCGCCAGCCGACGAGTTGCAGGCCCGCAGCGAGTATCTCGCGGTTCATGTTCTCGCGAGCGGCTTCGGCTTTGACCGGGTCCTGGTTGAAGAACACCATGCCCACGGCATATTGCTTGGGCAGGTCGACTGCAAATTGCTCTTTGGCGACAGCACGCAGGAACTGGTCGGGCTTTTGAATAAGCAGGCCGCAACCGTCACCGGTTTTACCGTCGGCGTTGATCCCACCGCGGTGGGTCATGCAGGTCAGGGCCTCGATGGCCGTTTGCAGAAGGGTATGACTGGGCTCGCCCTGCATATGGGCTATCAAACCGAAACCGCAGTTATCCTTGAATTCATCGGGTTGGTACAGACCTGCTTTCATAGACACTTTCTCACCAGGCTGCCTCTTATATCGAGGCAAATTTCTTTTCAATTCAACCGGTTACCTACCACGCCGAACGTACGCCGGCTTAACGGGGGCAAAAGGGAGGTCATTGTACACACCGACACGAACGCTCACAAATTTAACGACGAAATGTCGCAAATTCATGTCGCATTTATGAAAGGTTTAAAGCGATATGCTGTGCTAGTCAAAACTTTTTTAATTCTGACCGCATCGACTCAAAAGCTACTGTGACGCAGACACCACAAAGCGCGCGGTTCCTGGAGGAACTGCACGCACTTGCGGTTATTTTTTGAGGTGCCGGGAGGGCAGCCTGGGTAAGGCCGCCGGATCTTCAGCGAGTTGCTGCCAGTTCCTGTTGGACGCTGGCAACAGTGCGAGGCCAAGGTTTACCAGCCTGAACCTTCGCTGGCAAGGCTTTGATAGCAGAATCGGCTGCGGCACGGCTTGGGAAGCTGCCGTAGGTAATCACGTAGAGAGGCTTGCCGTTGAGCACTTTCTTGAAATAACGGTACTCGCCGCCCTGCTCTTTCACGAACGCCTGGGCGTTGGCTTCGGAACTGGTGCCCAGGATCTGAACCACGAAGTGGCCAGCAGGCTGGCTGGTGTACCAACTGCTGCCGGCGGCGGCTGGGGCTGCCTTGGCAACGGTGGCGGCAGGTTTTTCAGCCGGTTTGGCCGCTGGCGCAGGCTTGGCCACGGGTGCCGGTGCTACAGGCTTGGCTACAGGTGCTGGCTTGGCGGTGGCAACGGTCGGAGCCGGGGTAGGCTTGGCGGTCGGGGTCGGTGCAGGGCCGGCAGGTACGCCCGCAGGTGGCGCGGTAGTGGTCACGGTCGGAGGCGTGGAACTGGAACCTTCCACCGGCACCCCGTCATCACCTTCGGAGATACCACCGGCAGCCTCGGCCAACGGGCCGCGCATCACCGGTTGGCCGACCATCGGCAGGTTGGTCGGTTGACCGGAGTTGGCGAATTCGACGTTGGGTGTGGGCTTGCCCAAGGGCAGTTGCGCCTGTTCGGCTGGCGCGCCGGCAGTGGCGGGTGCCTTGCTACGGCCTGGAATCAACCAGGCGGCGGCTACAGCGACCACCACAACGGCGGAAATAGCCAATACGTGCTTCTTAGGCATAGTGAACCCCATCTTTGGACGCTTAACCGCAGAGCGGCTGGCAATCATGGCTTCGATCATGGCATCCCGGGCGACCTGGTTGATGGTGCCAGGCCAGCCGTCGGAGCTTTCGTGAATATCAGAGATCTGAGAAGCGGAGAAAAGTTCGATACCGGCCCCGGCGCCTTCGAGGCGTTGAGCCAGGTATTCGCGGGTTTCCTCTTCTTCGTATGGCTGCAATTCGATGACGTGGAACAGCTCCTGATCGCCACTGATCTGCTCCAGATCAGCGATCAACGACGACTCACCGAACAGGAACACATGGGGACGACCTTCGGGAGTCCCCGCAGCCAGCGCCAGCAGCGCTTCCAGGGCGGATTCGTCGAGCTGCTCGGCGTCATCGACCAACAGGTAGACTTCCTGGCCGGTCAGGCCCAGTTGCACCACTTGCTTGAGGATCGCGTTCGGTTCGGCGGTAGACACGTCCAGCGCCTGGGCTACCTGGCGCAACACGCCAGCCGCATCGCCGGCACCACGGGCCGACACCACCACGCTCTGCACCGTCTGCTTGTTGGTACTGGCCACCAGCGCCTGGCGCAGCAAGGTCTTGCCGCTGCCCAGCGGGCCAGTCACCACCAGCAACAGCTGGCTGTAGCGCGCCAGGTGATGCAACTGACCGAGCACCGGCTTGCGCTGCGCCGGGAAGAATTTGAAACCAGGCACCCGTGGAGCAAAAGGGTCGTGGCTTAGATGGTAATGGCCGAGAAACGCCTCGTCGGCATGCAAACTAGTCATCGGGATCTTATTAACCTTTCAGCTGGGCCAGGGCGCGGTAATCCGCTCCCAGCGTGGCCTGTAAAATCTCTTTCGGATAATCGTCGGTCACTACCGCTTCGCCCATGTGGCGCAGCAACACCAGTCGCAGTCGACCGTCGATCACTTTCTTGTCTATTGCCATATGTTCGAGGAAATCCGACTCGATCATCTCCTCAGGCGGGATGACCGGCAAACCCGCACGTTGGAACAGGCGGATGCCACGATCACGCTCCTGGGCACTGATCCAGCCCAGGCGTTGCGACATTTCCAATGCCATCACTGTGCCAGCCGCTACGGCTTCCCCATGCAACCACACACCATAGCCCATGTGTGTCTCGATCGCATGGCCGAAGGTGTGACCCAGGTTCAAGGTGGCCCGTACACCGGACTCCCGTTCGTCGGCATTTACCACCAGCGCCTTGGCGGCGCAGGAGCGGGATATCGCTTCGGTCAATGCCACCGGGTCAAGACTGCGCAAGGCATCGACATGTTCTTCCAGCCAGGTCAGGAACGGCTCGTCGCAGATCAGCCCGTATTTGATGACTTCCGCCAGCCCGGCCGACAATTCCCGCGGCGGCAGGGTGTTCAGTGTCGCGGTGTCGATCAGCACGACATTCGGTTGGTAGAACGCGCCGACCATGTTCTTGCCCAGCGGATGATTGATGCCGGTCTTGCCGCCCACCGACGAATCAACCTGGGACAACAGGGTGGTCGGCACCTGGATAAAGTCCACGCCCCGCTGGTAGCAGGCGGCGGCAAAGCCGGCCATGTCACCGATGACACCGCCGCCCAGGGCGATAACAGTGGTGCGGCGATCATGGCGTGCAGTGAGCAGGCCATCAAAGATCAGTTGCAGGGTTTCCCAGTTCTTGTGGGCTTCGCCGTCGGGCAAAATCACGGAGATCACCGAGTAAGCCGCCAGGCTGCGGCTCAGACGCTCAAGATACAGCGGCGCGACTGTTTCATTGGAGATGATCGCCACTTGTCGCCCGGCAATATGCGGTGCGAGCAATTCGGGCTGGTCTAACAGACCTTCGCCAATATGGATCGGGTAGCTGCGCTCGCCTAGATCGACCTTAAGTGTCTGCATGTGTCCCCGCGTTAAAGATGTATTGACGACCGCTAACGTCGAGATCTGACGTCGTCTAATGGCTCTACGCCACACCCTGGAAGGTAATGACGCGCCGCCGAGAATAGCGCATTTCGGGCCTGGCTTTAACGGGGTGGCAGCCGTTGCAGGCGTTCAAGAATGTCGAGTACCACCATCCGAGGTGGCCGCTCATCGGTTTCCACCACCAGATCAGCGATTTCCCGATACAGCGGATCGCGCAGCGCAAGCAAATCCCGCAAAGTCTTTGCCGGGTCGGCTGTGCGCAGTAACGGGCGATTCCGGTCGCGGGCAGTCCGGCCTACTTGCTGTTCCACTGAGGCGTGCAGGTAGACCACCCGACCGCCGGCATGCAGCGCCCGACGGTTTTCATCGCGCATCACTGCGCCGCCGCCGGTGGCCAATACCACGCCGTCGCAGCCGCACAGCTCGGCAATCATCGCCTGCTCGCGGTCGCGAAAGCCCAGTTCGCCTTCCTTATCGAAGATCCATGGGATATTGGCGCCCGTGCGCAATTCAATTTCCTTGTCGGAATCTTTGAACGGCAGGCGCAGCTCTTTGGCCAGCAAACGGCCGATGGTGCTTTTTCCAGCCCCCATCGGTCCTACAAGAATCAAATTTCGCACAGAATCAACGACTCACAGCAATCGCCTGGTTATTCATAATACGCGGAGTCAGGAATACCAGCAGCTCGGATTTTTTCTCCGCCAGCACATCGCGCCGGAAAAGGCGGCCAAGATACGGTACATCGCCCAAAAATGGCACTTTATCTACCACTTTGCTTTGGGTATTGGAGAAAACCCCTCCAATAACAATGGTCTCGCCATCCTTGACCAACACCTTGGCATTGACCTCGTTCTTCTTGATCGGCGGCACATCGTTGAGTTTGTTCAGGTAGTCGGGCTCATCCTTGGTGACTTTGACCTCCATGATGACCCGGTCGTCGGGGGTGATTTGCGGGGTCACTTCCAGGGACAACGAAGCCTCCTTGAACGACACCGAGGTGGCGCCACTGGAGCTGGACTCCTGATAGGGAATCTCGGTGCCTTTGAGGATGCGCGCGGTTTCCTTGTCGGCCGTAACCACTTTGGGCTGAGAGACGATTTCACCGTTGCCGGTTTTCTCCATGGCCGTCAGCTCAAGGTCCAGCAACAGGTTGTCGGTGATATAGGCGATACCCAGGCCTGACGTCCCCGTCAGCGAACCAAGATCGACAAAGGGAGAAGTGGGAGGGTCTTGCGGTGGTTCCGCGCCGTCGGGCAGCGGTTTGCGAATACCGCCGGCGCCCCACTTTCCGCGGCTGAACCCACCGCCCCAGCGCGCGCCCAGGCTCTTGTCGTAATCAACATTGGCCTCGACGATGCGCGCTTCGATCATCACCTGCCGCACCGGTACATCCAGTTGCGCCACAATGCGTCGCAACTCTTCCAGTCGCTCCCCGGTCTGGTAGGCAATGATGTTGTTGGTGCGGTCATCCACCGCAACCGAGCCACGCTCATCGGTGGTGCCTTCAAGCCCGCTGACTGATTGGAACAGCTTGGCCAGGTCTGCCGCCTTGGCGTAATTGACCTGCAACAACTCTCGACGCAACGGCGCCAGCTCAGCCATTTGCCTGCGCGACTCCAGCGTCAGCAGTTCGCGTGCAGCCAGCTCGTCGGCAGGAGCGACCAGCAATACACCCGCCTTCAATCGTTTATCCAGGCCCTTGGTGTGCAGCACCAGGTCAAGCGCCTGGTCCCAGGGCACGTCCTTGAGCCGCAAGGTGATCGAGCCCTGCACTTCATCGCTGGCCACAAGGTTGAGGCCAGCAATGTCGGCAATTTGTTGCAGCACCGCACGCAGCTCGATGTTCTGGAAGTTGAGGTTCAGCTTTTCACCGGAATACTCCCCCGGCGACACGCTGCCGGGAGGCGGCAACTGGGTCAGGTGCAGGCGATTGGGCACAGCGGTAGCCATCGGTGCCGTGAACGCTATCCATAGCGCCACACCGAAGGACGAGAAAGTCCTTTTCATTGATTGATTCCGTTATGAGTTGACGTTCAGCTTCAAGGTTCGTGAGCGTTCCAGCCATGCGCCTTGTTCATCGGGGAACAGCTCGACGAGTTCGATGTGCCCCTCATGAATAGTTTTGACCCGGCCATGATTCGGCCCCAGGTAGTCGCCCACCGTCAGCCGGTAGACCTCTGACGCAGCACGTAGCAAGGCAAACATCTGCCCGCCACGGGACAGTGTGCCGACCATTTCGAACTGGTCGGTCGCCAGACCTTCCAGCTTTCCCCTCGCACGAATGAGGTCAGGCGCGGGCGCCGGCCGACCGGATACCCGCTCATCCTGAAAAGCGAGAGGTTGGAACGGATCGCGCCGGGAGGATGAATCGTAGGCAAAGCGCGCCGCCGACTCGAGAGGCAGCCCGGGCGGCGCATCACTGCGATAGGTCTTTGCCAGCAGGTCGAGATGCAGCAAGGTGCCGTCCGGGCGAAGCGCAACATCATGCACCGTCACGATCCTCGACAGCCGTCCCAAGGCAGCCACGAACATCGCCAGGTCGTGGTAAGCCCCGCTGGTGCCGATCTGCATGGGTTGCTCAATGAGAAACGACCGAGGTTGCTCATCCAGCAGCGTGATGCCCTCCACCACCAGGCCATTGGCCGCCGCCAGGCGAGCAATGTCCTCAAGCAACTCAGGCACCTCGGGCTGGCCGTGAATGCCTCCAAGTACCCCCGCGGCTTTCTGCTCCATTACCCTGACTTGATGGGTACGTACCTCCAGACCAGCAGCCACGTCCACTCGTTGCGCGAGCTGTTGTTGCAGCGCCGCTGTCCGTGCCTCAAGTACGCGCAATCGCTCTCGCGGCGGGCTCAGGTACCAGGCTTCTCCCACCACCCACAACAAGCCGGCCAATGCGCAGGCGCACAGAACCTTGCCAGGCCAGGGCCATGTTGCAGCGTTGTGAATGAGTGCGAGAAAGTCGAGCCTGGGCAGGCTCACGGTTGCGCCTCGGTGGATTCGCCCTGGCGCACCATCAATTGGAATGCATTGTCGCCACTCCCGGCGTCCGTACGTACATGCTGGAGCCGTGTTGCATGGGTGCCTTGAGAGGCCTCCAGACGGCGCATCAACTGGGCGATGTCCTCGCTGGTTTCAGCGCTGCCGCTGACGTTGACGGTGTCGCCGTTCGCCAGTACTTCATGCAGCCGGACGCCATCAGGCACTGCGCGGGCCAACTGCTCAAACAGCTGGGCACTGGAAGATCGGGCGTCGTGCAGGTCCTGCACAACCTTCATGCGCTCCGCCAATTGCTGGCTTCGCTCCTGCAACTCGTCGATGGTCTTGATACGCGCGTCCTGGACGGCGATTTCCTTGCCCAAGAGGTGATTGCGCGTGACTTGCCGATCTATCGCCCGAACGATCACCTGATCAGCCAGCCACACCGCAGCGAGTGCCACACAGGCGAACGCCAACAACAGCATCAGGAAATATTTGCGCCGCCGCTGCGCCAGCGCCTGGCGCCAAGGCAAAAGATTGATTCGTGTCATTCAGCGAAACTCCTCAGAGCCAACCCGCAAGCCACTCCCAGCGCCTGGGCATCGATGGTCCATTGTGCACCATCGACACGACGACCCGGCGTAAAGCTGGCGAAATCCTGACGGCTCGCACGCTCCAATGCAAACCCCTCGATATCCACCACCCGCGGGACAAGCCCGGCGAGGGCCAGAACCGCTTCGCGAGCCTTGACCTGTTCCTTGAGGCACGCCGCCAGCAACACTTCGACCCTGCGCGAATCTTGCGCCGAAGGGCCGCGGACTTGAAAGTCGATAGCCACATCGTCCAATGGGTAGGGAATGTACTGATCGGCCTCCATCTGGATCATCCAGACCATCTCCTCATCACTGAGCCCCGCGTCCATCTCGATCACACGCGTGATGACCGAAGGCCCAACCACGGCGACCGCGGCCTGGCGAACCGATGTATGCAAGCGCGCCAAAGCCTGGCGCAGCGCCTGCCCTATCCCCTCGAGGTCCAGCAACGTACCGTCGACCACCGCATGCGCCGGTAGCTCCTGCGTGGCGTAGGCTTCGACGGTATAGCCGGCGGTCGAACGCCCCAGCTCGACCAGTTTGATGCCGCTGCCATGAATATCGACGCCCAGGACGGTGTCGACTTTTCTCCTGAAAAATCCCTTTCTCATAAAACTCCCAAAAAATTTGCCGGTCATACCGGCAGTCATACCCTCTGATTGCCACGGGGCTGAATGCATTCGGTCGACTTGTTTGAGTGGCGCGAATGACGCCCCAAGCCGAAAATGCTTTAATGCCCAGCGTTTTTTCCTGCTTTTTATCTGCAGCTCGGGTCGATCCATCGTTTGCCATGCATGCCCCGACGCGTAACCCATTCTTTTCTCTGGAAATCCAAAAGCCTTGATTCGTCTGCTGAAGTTTTTCGGGTACTCCATTGTCGCGATCGTCTGCGGGCTGCTGCTCGTACTCAGCGGTGCCTACCTCTACCTTAGTCCGGGTTTGCCCTCCGTAGAGGCGCTCAGAAGTATCCAGTTGCAGATTCCTTTGCGGGTCTATAGCAGCGATGAAAAGCTGATCGCGGAGTTCGGCGAAATGCGCCGCACACCCATCCGTTTCGCCGACATTCCGCCCAATTTCATCAGCGCGTTGCTGTCGGCCGAAGACGACAATTTCGCCAACCACTACGGTGTCGACCCCAGCAGCCTGGTGCGTGCGGCCACGCAGTTGGTAAAAAGCGGACACATTCAGTCCGGTGGCAGCACCATCACCATGCAGGTGGCGAAGAACTTCTTCCTCACCAGCGAGCGCAGCTTTTCGCGCAAGGCCACCGAGATCCTGCTGGCCCTGCAAATCGAACGTCAGTTGACCAAGGACGAGATCCTTGAGCTGTACGTCAACAAGATCTACCTGGGCAACCGCGCCTACGGGATCGAGGCGGCTTCCCAGGTCTACTACGGCAAGTCGATTCGCGACGCCAGCCTGGCGCAGATGGCCATGATTGCCGGCCTGCCGAAAGCCCCGTCGCGCTTCAACCCCCTGGCCAACCCGGCACGCAGCAAAGAACGTCGCGACTGGATCCTGGGCCGCATGTACAAGCTGGGCAAGATCGACCAGGCCGCTTACGAAAGTGCCGTGGCCGAACCGCTGAACGCCAGTTACCACGTGCCGACGCCAGAAGTGAACGCTCCGTATATAGCCGAGATGGCCCGCGCCGAAATGGTCGGCCGTTATGGCAGCGACGCTTACACCGAGGGTTTCCGCGTCACCACGACCGTTCCGAGCAACCTGCAGGAAATCGCCAACAGCTCGGTACACGAGGGCCTGATCACCTACGATCAGCGTCACGGTTACCGTGGCCCCGAGTCGCGCCTGCCCGGCAAGACCCTGAGCGCCTGGACCGCGGAGCTGGGCAAGCAACGCTCGATCAGCGGCCTGGAGCCGGCCATCGTCACCCAGGTGAAGAAAGATGGCGTGCAGGTCCTGACCCGCACTGGCGAAGCGCATGTAGCGTGGGACAGCATGAAATGGGCGCGCCCTTTCCTGAACACCAACAGCATGGGCCCGATGCCCAAGCAGCCGTCGGACGTGGCCCAGGTGGGCGACTTGATCCGCGTGCAACGTCAGAAGGATGACAGCCTGAAATTCAGCCAAGTGCCGGTGGCACAAGGCGCCCTGGTGTCCCTGGACCCACAGAACGGTGCAATCCGTGCCCTGGTCGGCGGCTTTGCCTTCGAGCAGAGCAACTACAACCGCGCCACCCAGGCCAAGCGCCAGCCGGGTTCGAGCTTCAAGCCATTTATCTATAGCGCCGCACTGGACAACGGCTACACCGCCGCCAGCCTGGTCAACGATGCACCGATCGTGTTTGTCGACGAGTACCTGGACAAGGTCTGGCGCCCAAAGAACGACACCAATACCTTCCTCGGCCCGATCCGCGTGCGCGAGGCGTTGTACAAGTCGCGCAACCTGGTGTCGATCCGACTGCTGCAAGCAATGGGCGTCGGCAAGACGATCGACTACATCACGCGCTTTGGCTTCAACAAGTCGGACCTGCCGCCGAATCTATCCCTCGCCCTGGGCACCGCCACTCTCACGCCTATGGAAATCGCCACTGGCTGGAGCACCTTTGCCAACGGTGGCTACAAGATTACGCCGTACCTGATCGACAAGGTCGAAAGCCGCAATGGCGATACCCTGTTCACCGCCAACCCGCCACGCGTGCCGGGTGACGTCGTCAATGGCGTGGCCGCTCCCGACGGCATCGCGGCACCGGGCAATGGCGGCATCACCATCGAGCCGGCCCCAGGCGCCGCGCCCGTCACCAGCACCACGGCGCCGACCGAACCTCAAGCACCCGCCGTTGCGCCACGCGTGGTGGATGGCCGTACCACTTACATCCTCAACAGCATCCTTGAGGACGTGATCAAGAAGGGCACCGGTCGTCGTGCACTGGCCTTGGGCCGCGCGGATCTGGCGGGCAAGACCGGTACCACCAACGAATCCAAGGACGCCTGGTTCTCGGGCTATAACGCGGATTACGTGACCACCGTGTGGACCGGCTACGACCAGCCGGAAAGCCTGGGCCGCCGCGAATTCGGTGGCACCGTGGCCCTGCCGATCTGGATGAGCTACATGGGCGCCGCCTTGAAGGACAAGCCACTGCACACTCAAGCCGAACCCGAAGGCATCCTCAGCCTGCGGATCGATCCGGTCAGTGGCCGTGCGGCCTCGCCAAGCACGCCGAATGCGTACTTCGAACTGTTCAAGAGCGAGGACACGCCGCCGTCGGTCAACGAACTGGGCAATGGCGTCGCTCCGGGCAGCCCACTGCCGGCGGATGAAGGCGCGCCGATCGACTTGTTCTAACGCGATCGGTGGCTCGACACAGAGCCACTGCAGGAGGGGCTGGCCATAACGCCAGCCAGTTAAGACTTGTGTAGGAGCGAGCAACCTCGCCCCTACAGACCAAAAAAAGCCCCGACTCGCGAGAGCCGGGGCTTTTTGTTGACGCGCTACAACGGCTTAGCCGTTGAACACGTCATCCACGCTTTTGAGCGGGTAGTGCTTCGGATACGGCAGGGTCGCCACGCCGGTCTCGATGGCGGCCTTGGCCACGGCATCGGAGATCAGGGTGATCAGGCGCTTATCCATTGGCTTCGGAATGATGTACTCACGACCGAATTCCAGCTTGATACCGCCGTAGGCGTCACACACTTCCTGAGGTACCGGCAGCTTGGCCAGTTCACGCAGGGCGTTGGCGGCAGCCACTTTCATCTCTTCGTTGATGCGCTTGGCGCGAACGTCCAGGGCCCCACGGAAGATGAACGGGAAGCCCAGAACGTTGTTGACCTGGTTCGGGTAGTCCGAACGGCCGGTAGCCATGATCACGTCGTTACGGGTGGCATGAGCCAGTTCCGGGGAGATCTCCGGGTCCGGGTTGGAGCATGCGAACACGATCGGGTTGGCCGCCATGGACTTCAGGCCTTCGGCGCTCAGCAGGTTCGGGCCGGACAGGCCGACAAACACGTCTGCACCGTCCAGGGCGTCAGCCAGGGTACGCTTGTCGGTAGCGTGGGCAAACATCGCCTTGTACTGGTTCAGGTCGGTACGCTCGGACTGAACTACGCCCTTGCTGTCGACCATGAAGATGTTTTCCAGCTTGGCGCCCATGCTCACCAGCAACTTCATGCAGGAGATGGCCGCGGCGCCAGCGCCCAGGCAGACGATCTTGGCGTCAGCCAGGGTTTTGCCGGCGATTTCCAAGGCGTTGATCATGCCGGCCGCGGTAACGATCGCGGTGCCGTGCTGGTCATCGTGGAATACCGGGATGTCACATTGTTCGATCAGGGCCTTTTCAATCTCGAAGCACTCAGGTGCCTTGATGTCTTCCAGGTTGATGCCACCGAACGTGATGGAAATGCGCTTTACGGTGTCGATGAAAGCCTGCGGGCTTTCGGAATCGACTTCGATGTCGAAAACGTCGATGCCGGCAAAGCGCTTGAACAGCACGCCTTTGCCTTCCATGACTGGCTTGGAAGCCAATGGGCCGAGGTTACCCAGGCCAAGAATCGCGGTGCCATCGGAAATCACTGCAACCAGGTTGCCTTTGCCGGTGTACTTGTACGCCAGCTCAGGGTCGCGGGCGATTTCACGTACGGGCTCGGCAACACCTGGGCTGTAGGCCAGCGACAGGTCGCGGGCGGTGGCAGTGGCCTTGGTGAGCTCTACACTCAGCTTTCCTGGACGAGGATGGGCATGATATTCGAGAGCGGCAGTTTTCAAATCAGACATATCGGCATTCCGCTTTTACTGTTGGTCGACGGACCGCCGAGGATACGCGTGTCGCAAAGTCCCTACAAGACTGGGCAGTCACAGGTGTCAAGGGCCCTGCGCTACGACTTTCGGCCAAGAGCCACAGGATACAAGGGCTCAACTGTTCACAATTGACTTAAAAAATGTCTACAATTTTTTCTCAAGACGTCAATTTGAGCATGCTGGGATCAGTCAATGGTAGAAGCCAGCGCACTTGGCTGCTTTTCACCCCGCCACGCCCCGAGCGACCCTGCAGCCACCCCCGCGCCTCGATGAACCGGCCTTGCAGACCATTGAGCAGGGCACTGTCGAATTGACTGACGTGCTCAGGCGCAATACGTAATACCAGCGCACCCTGCAATTCAATCCAGATGCCACCCCGATTGCGCTCAACCTTGCTCACCTGGCCGCTGACCAGGGCAAAGCCGGACCGCGAGAGTTGCGCCACGGATTGCACAGGCGATTGCCGCCATAGACCCAGCCGCGCGCGACGAGCGACGTCTTCGGCGGTTTGCTGGCAAGCGACCAGAGCGTTATTGGGTGCCACACCGACTTGAAACCCAAGCCCCTCGGCCAGCAACTGCGCTTCCAGGTTCTCGCCATCAGCACCGTAGAGGTGAGCCAGGGTCCGCCCATAATGGTCTTTACCCTCACGCCCTATCGATAGGCCGACTCGCCCGCCACTGGCCGTCACCAATGCCTGCAAGCGCTGGCGGGCGGCAATGGCAAAAGGTTCGTCCGTGCGACCTTTTTTACCGGTCTCCGGCGTGTTGATGCCGATCATGCGCACACTGCGACCATCCTTGAGGCGTACCGTGTCGCCATCCACCACACGCTGTACTTCGACCTGCGTCACGGACGCCGGCGCCGGACAATACGCCTCGGCCTGTGCGGTGCAGAGCCAAATCCCGGGCACAAAAAAGGCGCCCACAAGGGACGCCTTTTTCATCAGCATGGAGAAACCGTAACGGCCTCCCAAGTTGATCGGCCTTAGGCCTTTTTGGCACCGAAAGCACCAAAGCGATCTGCGAAGCGCTGTACACGGCCGCCGGTGTCCAGAGTCTTCTGCTTACCGGTGTAGAACGGGTGGCACTCGTTGCATACGTCAGTACCCAGTGGCTTGCACAGGTTCGAACGGGTTTCGAACTTGTTGCCGCAGCTGCAGGTGACTTCGATGGTTTCGTACGCTGGATGGATATCGGCTTTCATGGCACTTCCTCGGGCTAGCGTGCCGCCACTCGACACTATTGTCGAATACCGCACGTAATTAGGCCGCGGATTGTACCAGAGCTTTTAAATCGTGCAAGCGACGCTTAGGACACAAACCTCCCTTTCATCAGAAAAGCATCAGCTACCCCAAGCCCTTCCCCGTCTGCTAGGCTCGCGCCCCTGCGCCACCGCCTGCCTTTAGATGAGAACCTCCGCGTGCCCGACGCCATTTTGCGCCTAGCCCTGCCCTCGCCCCTGCGCCGCCTGTTCGACTACCGGGCCCCGGCCGGTGTGCTGCGTGCGCAGTTGCAGCCCGGCATGCGCGTGCGTGTGCCGTTTGGGCGTCGGGAGATGATCGGGATCCTGGTGGAGGTCACCGACCACAGCGAAGTGCCCGCCGAAAAGCTCAAGCCGGCTCTGGCCATCCTCGATGCCACACCACCACTGCCGCCCGCACTGTTCAAGCTGTGCCTGTGGACCGCCCAGTACTACCAGCACAGCCTCGGCGATACCTTGAGTTGGGCGCTGCCAGTGTTGCTGCGCCAAGGCGAACTGGCGGAGGCGCGCCAGGAGCGCTTCTGGTCGATAGCCCCCGGCGCACGCCTCGACGACCCGCGCATCGCCCGCGCGCCGCGCCAGCGTGAAGCCTTGGCCACGCTGGCCCAGCATCCTCATGGCGTCGCCCATCAGCTATTAAGCAAACTGATGCTGAGCAAGGACAGCCTGGATTTGCTGCTGGCCAAGGGGCTGGTACAAGTGGAAATCCGCAAGCACGCCCCCGACCCACGCCATGAACACTGGCTGGCCCAGCCCGAACTGCCGCTGAACGCCGAGCAACGGGCGGCTTATGAAGCTATTCGTGCAGGCTTCGACAGCTTCCACGCGTTCCTGCTGGCCGGTGTCACGGGGAGCGGCAAGACCGAAGTCTATTTGCAGTTGATCCGCGAAACCCTGCAAGCCGGCAAGCAAGCTTTGGTATTGATCCCCGAGATCAACCTCGGCCCGCAAACCCTGGCGCGTTTCGAACAGCGCTTCAACGCCCGCATCGCCCTCGTGCATTCGGCGGTCAATGATCGTGAGCGCCTGGAGGCGTGGCTGGCTGCGCGTGACGGCGAGGCCGACATCATTATCGGCACTCGCTCGGCGCTGTTCACACCAATGAAGAACCCTGGACTGATCATCATCGACGAGGAGCATGACGGCTCCTATAAACAGCAGGAAGGCTTGCGCTATCACGCGCGCGACCTGGCGCTGGTGCGGGCGCGCCAGGAAGACATTCCCATTGTGCTGGGCTCAGCCACGCCCTCTCTGGAGAGCCTGCACAACGCCTACACAGGCCGTTACGGCCTCCTGCGCCTCAACGAGCGTGCCGGTGGCGCCAAACAACCACGCTTCCTGCGCCTGGACGTAAAAAGCCGGCCGCTGGACAGCGGTATTTCCGGGCCGATGCAACAAGCCATCGGCCAGACACTCGCCGCCGGCCAGCAGGTGTTGGTATTTCTCAACCGCCGCGGTTTTGCGCCGACGCTGCTGTGCCACGATTGCGGCTGGATGTCCGAGTGCGAGCGCTGCGACGCGCGCATGACCGTGCACCAGCGCTACGGCGAGCTGCGCTGCCACCACTGCGGCCACGTAGAGCGGGTGCCGCGCCACTGCCCACAGTGCGGCAAGGTGGACCTGCGGCCGGTAGGCGCCGGCACCGAGCGCGCCGAAGAGCGCCTGGGGATTCTGTTCCCGGACTACCCGGTGCTGCGGGTCGACCGCGACAGCACGTCGCGCAAAGACGCCATGAACCAGCTGTTCGCTACCATCCAGAAGGGCCAGCCGTGCATCCTGATCGGTACCCAGATGCTCGCCAAGGGGCATCACTTTCCAAGGGTGACCCTGGTGTCGATCCTGGACGCCGATGGCGGCTTGTTTTCCGGCGACTTCCGCGCCAGTGAGCGTATGGCACAGCTGATCGTACAAGTCGCAGGGCGGGCCGGGCGCGCCGAAGAGCCCGGCAAGGTGATTATCCAGACACACTTGGCCGACCACCCGCTGCTGATTCAACTGACGGAACAAGGTTACTTTGCCTTCGCCGAACAAGCGCTCAGCGAACGCCGCGCCGCGGGCCTGCCGCCGTTCGCCCATCTGGCGTTGCTGCGAGCTGAAGCACACAAGCCGGGCCAGGCCGAAGGTTTTCTGGATGAAGCGTGCAGCGTTGCCGAACGTTTATTGGGCGAACTGGGTCTGACTGGCATCGAATTGCTCGGCCCGGTACCTGCTCCCATGGAACGCCGCGCCGGACGCTATCGCGCTCAGCTACTCTTGCAGGCAACGTCCCGCGCACCATTGCATCGGCTGTTAAGTAGCTGGTTGCTTGCCCTGGAGCAAATGCCCAGTGGCCGGCAGGTGCGATGGTCGCTGGATGTGGATCCGGTCGATTTGTACTGAATCCCCCCACAGGTTAATCGTCCGTGAAGGACCTTCGAAGGTTGGCAAGCCCGCCCTCGCCACGGATAATGCCCAGTTTTTCCACCTGCGCTTCGCGCGCCGCCGCTTGCGGTCGAAAGAGAACACCATGAAAGACACCATTCGCCAGCTGATCCAACAAGCCCTCACCCAACTCGTCGACGAAGGTGTGTTGCCTGAAGGCCTGACGCCGGCGATCCAGGTGGAGAACACCCGCGACAAGACCCACGGCGACTTCGCCAGCAACATCGCGATGATGCTGTCCAAGCCTGCGGGCATGAAGCCGCGCGACCTGGCGGAAAAAATCATCGCCTCGCTGCCTGCCGACGAGAGTGTCACCAAGGCTGAAATCGCGGGCCCTGGCTTCATCAACTTCTTCCAGAACACGCAGGCCCTGGCCAATCGTCTCGACGCGGCACTGGCCGATGCTCACGTGGGTGCACGCAAGGCCGGCCCGGCACAGCGCACCGTGGTCGACCTGTCGGCCCCCAACCTGGCCAAAGAGATGCACGTCGGCCACTTGCGCTCGACCATCATTGGCGACGGCGTGGCCCGCGTCCTGGAGTTTCTCGGCGATGAGGTGATTCGTCAGAACCACGTCGGTGACTGGGGTACCCAGTTCGGCATGCTGATGGCCTACCTGCAGGAAAACCCGATCACCAGCGACGAGCTGTCGGACCTGGAGAACTTCTACCGGGCTGCGAAGAAGCGTTTCGACGAGTCCGAAGCGTTCGCCGACCGCGCCCGCGGCCTGGTGGTCAAACTGCAAGCCGGTGACGCCGAATGCCTGGCACTGTGGACCAGGTTCAAGGACATCTCGCTGTCGCACTGCCAGAAGATCTACGAACTGCTCAACGTCAAGCTGACCATGGCCGACGTAATGGGCGAAAGCGCCTACAACGATGACTTGATCAACGTCGTCAACGATTTGAAAGCCGCAGGCATGCTGGTCGAGAGCAACGGCGCCCAATGCGTGTTCCTCGACGAGTTCAAAAACGCCGAGGGCGAGCCGCTGCCGGTGATCATCGTCAAGGCCGATGGCGGCTACCTCTACGCCACCACCGACCTGGCCGCCGTACGCTACCGCAGCGGCAAGCTCAAGGCTGACCGCGCGCTGTACTTCGTCGACCAGCGTCAGGCCCTGCACTTCCAGCAAGTCTTCGCCGTGGCACGCAAGGCCGGGTTCGTGACTCACCCGATGGAAATGGAGCACATGGGCTTCGGCACCATGAACGGCGCCGATGGCCGTCCATTCAAGACCCGTGACGGCGGCACCGTGAAGCTGATCGACCTGCTGACCGAAGCCCAGGAGCGTGCCTACAACCTGGTGAAAGAAAAGAACCCGGAACTGGCCGAAGCCGACCTGCGCAACATCGCCCGCGTGGTCGGCATTGGCGCGGTGAAGTACGCCGACCTGTCCAAGCACCGCACCAGCGACTACAGCTTCAACTTCGACCTGATGCTCAACTTCGAAGGCAACACCGCGCCCTACCTGCTGTATGCCTACACTCGCGTGGCCGGCGTGTTCCGCAAGCTGGGCAAGGACTTCAGCGAAGTCGAAGGCCAGATCGTGCTCGTCGCACCGCAGGAACAGGAACTGGCGGCCAAGCTCGCGCAATTCGGTGAAGTGCTGAACAGTGTTGGCGAAAAAGGCACACCACACATCCTTTGCACTTACCTGTACGAAGTCGCCGGCCTGTTCTCCAGCTTCTACGAGAATTGCCCGATCCTCACCGCCGACGACGAAGCTCAAAAGCACAGTCGCCTGCGCCTCGCCGCACTGGCTGGACGGACCCTCAAGCAAGGCCTGGAACTCTTGGGCCTGGAAACTCTGGAGCGTATGTAAGTTGGCTGCCAAGAAAAAACCTGCACCCAAGCGCGGCGCCAGCCGCTACCAGGCTCCGGCGAAGAAACCGATTCCGGGCTGGCTGTGGATGGCCATCGGCCTGGCGGTCGGCGCGTTTGTGGTGATCCTGATGAAGCTGGAGCCGGGCAAAGGCGATGACGTAAAACGCGTCAAGCAAGAGCAGCAGAAGGCCACGAAAATAGCCGAAGCCAACAAGACTGCGCCGAGCCCGACCGTACCGGTGAAGCCGAAGTACGACTTCTACACGCTGCTGCCGGAATCGGAAGTGATCGTGCCGCCCGACGCCGTGCCGGAGAAAACCCTGCCGACGCCACAAGTGCCGACCACACCGGTCACGCCTGCGGAAGCGGCGAAGATCGATACGGCGCGCGCCCAGGCCGCGTTGGCGGGTATCACCCCGCCCCCGCCGCCACCGGTAGCAACCACCAAGGCCGCACCGGTGACCAAGTTCTTCCTGCAAGCGGGCTCGTTCCCGAAACAGGCAGATGCGGACCGCGTACGCGCACAGATCATTCTGTTGGGCCAGGCGGTGACGGTGGAATCCGGCACGGTGAAGGATGCGACCTGGTATCGCGTGCTGGTAGGCCCATTCAGCAACCGTGAGCAGCTGACCGTGGCGCAGAAGCAATTGGCCGGCGCCGGGTTTAGCAACCTGTTGTTACAACAACGCCAGAGCCGCTGATCAGGCTCAACGCCGATCAACCTGTGGGAGGGGGCTTGCCCCCGATGGTAGTGGGTCAGCCAAGATTGCATTGACTGACATACCGCTATCGGGGGCACGCCCTCTCCCACATTTGGTTTCGTGGTGTTCTCGCAAATGCGTAAGACCGATAAACGCCACTCGTCCGCCACGTACCCCTACGGTTGAAATCCCCCTCGTCACCCCCATATGAGTTTCCATCAGGGCATTTTCGCCCCGCTGCGTGGAGACTCTCCCCTTGACCACCATCGTTTCAGTACGTCGCCACGGCAAAGTCGTCATGGGCGGCGACGGCCAGGTTTCCCTTGGCAACACCGTGATGAAAGGCAACGCCAAAAAGGTCCGTCGCCTCTACCACGGCCAGGTTCTCGCAGGCTTTGCCGGCGCTACCGCCGACGCCTTCACCCTCTTCGAACGTTTCGAGGGGCAGTTGGAAAAACACCAGGGCCATCTCGTACGCGCCGCTGTCGAACTCGCCAAAGAATGGCGCACCGACCGCTCCCTCAGCCGTCTGGAAGCCATGCTGGCCGTTGCCAACAAAGATGCTTCCCTGATCATCACCGGTAACGGCGATGTGGTCGAACCTGAACATGGCCTGATCGCCATGGGTTCCGGCGGTGGCTACGCCCAAGCGGCAGCCAGCGCGCTCTTGAAGAAAACCGACCTGTCGGCCCGGGAAATCGTCGAAACCGCCCTGGGTATCGCCGGCGATATCTGCGTGTTCACCAACCACAACCAGACCATTGAGGAGCAGGACCTCGCCGAGTAAGCCGCAGGCTTATTTGCGCTTGAGGCCGCCAAACACTATGTCCATGACTCCCCGCGAAATCGTCCATGAACTTAACCGCCATATCATCGGCCAGGACGATGCCAAGCGCGCCGTTGCCATTGCGCTGCGTAACCGCTGGCGCCGGATGCAACTGCCCGAAGAACTGCGCGTTGAAGTAACGCCCAAGAACATCCTGATGATCGGCCCGACCGGCGTCGGTAAAACCGAGATTGCCCGTCGCCTGGCCAAATTGGCCAATGCCCCCTTCATCAAGGTCGAAGCCACCAAATTCACCGAAGTGGGCTATGTGGGCCGCGACGTCGAGTCGATCATCCGTGATTTGGCCGACGCTGCCTTGAAGCTGCTGCGCGAGCAGGAGATGACCAAGGTCAGCCACCGTGCCGAAGATGCCGCCGAAGAACGCATCCTCGACGCCCTGCTGCCACCGGCACGCATGGGCTTTAACGAAGACGCCGCACCGGCCTCCGACTCCAACACCCGCCAGCTGTTCCGCAAGCGCCTGCGTGAAGGCCAACTGGACGACAAGGAAATCGAGATCGAAGTCGCCGAGATTTCCGGCGTCGACATTTCCGCCCCGCCCGGCATGGAAGAAATGACCAGCCAGTTGCAGAACCTGTTCGCCAACATGGGCAAGGGCAAGAAGAAAAGCCGCAAGCTCAAGGTGAAGGAAGCCCTGAAACTGGTGCGCGATGAAGAAGCCGGGCGCCTGGTGAATGAGGAAGAACTCAAGGCCAAGGCCCTGGAAGCCGTCGAGCAGCACGGTATCGTGTTTATCGACGAGATCGACAAGGTGGCCAAGCGCGGCAACGCCGGCGGCGTGGATGTATCCCGCGAGGGTGTACAGCGCGACCTGCTGCCGCTGATCGAAGGCTGCACCGTGAACACCAAGCTGGGTATGGTCAAGACCGACCACATCCTGTTTATCGCCTCCGGTGCTTTCCACCTGAGCAAGCCCAGCGACCTGGTGCCGGAGCTGCAAGGCCGCCTGCCGATTCGCGTGGAACTCAAGGCACTGACGCCGGGTGACTTCGAGCGCATTCTCAGCGAACCGCATGCCTCGCTCACCGAGCAGTACCGTGAGCTGCTGAAAACCGAGGGCCTGGGTATCGAGTTCCAGCCGGACGGCATCAAGCGCCTGGCCGAAATCGCCTGGCAGGTCAACGAGAAAACCGAGAACATCGGTGCGCGTCGCCTGCATACCTTGCTGGAGCGCTTGCTGGAAGAAGTGTCCTTCAGTGCTGGCGACCTGGCCGGTGCGCAGAATGGCGAAGTGATCAAGATCGACGCCGACTACGTCAACAGCCACTTGGGCGAACTGGCGCAGAACGAAGACTTGTCGCGCTACATTCTGTAGGGCTAAGTTGTAAGCAGTAAGCTACAAGCGGCAAGTTGATCGCATTTAACTTGCCGCTTGAAGCTTGAAGCTTGCAGCCTACCGCCCAGGTCTCCCCCAATGTCGAAATTTCCCACCGCTGTAAATCTCCACAAAACCTCCAACACCCTCGGCCTCACCTATGGGCCCGACGAGGTGTACCAACTTCCCGCCGAACTGCTGCGTACCCACTCACCTTCCGCGGAGGTCCAGGGTCACGGCAAACCCATCCTGCAATTCGGCAAACTCAACGTGCGCTTGATCAAGGTGGAACCGGCCGGGCAATACGCACTGAAATTGACCTTCGACGACGGTCATGACAGCGGATTGTTCACCTGGGACTACCTCTACCAGTTGGCCGTGCGTCAGGACGCGCTGTGGGCCGACTATCTCGCCGAGCTCAAGGCAGCCGGAAAAACCCGCGACCCCAGTGAGTCTGTCGTGCGGCTGATGCTCTAACTCAGGCCTCTGGTGCTTTAGAGAGCATTTTCTAATTTCATCTGCTTGAATGCCCTGTCTCGTGGTCAACGATTGGCCCGCTTGCGAAAAAAATTAAACTCGGGTAACCAATGGAACTGGCAAGTTCCCTGCATTTGACGATGCGGTATCAACGGTCACCCGAGTCGCGTACCTGGCTTGTGTTGTGTATCGAAACCTGGTGCACAGCGGTACCCGGTACTCGTCTTTCGGACAATGGAGCGTCGTAGATGAGTAACAAGAACAACGATGACTTGAAACGCCAAGCCTCGGAAAACACCTTGGGGCTGAACCCGATCATCGCGTTACGCAAAAAGGATTTATTGGCCTCGGCGAAGATGGTACTGACCCAAGCCATCAAGCAACCGTTGCACAGCGTCAAACACGTCGCCCACTTCGGCGTTGAATTGAAAAACGTGATGTTCGGCAAATCCCAGTTGGTGCCCGAGAGCGATGACCGTCGCTTCAACGACCCGGCCTGGAGCCAGAACCCGCTCTATAAACGCTACCTGCAAACCTACCTGGCGTGGCGCAAGGAACTGCACGACTGGATCGGCGACAGCAACCTCTCCGAACAGGACATCAGCCGCGGCCACTTCGTGATCAACCTGATGACCGAAGCCATGGCCCCCACCAACAGCGCGGCCAACCCGGCGGCGGTCAAACGCTTTTTTGAAACCGGCGGCAAAAGCCTGCTCGATGGGCTTTCCCATCTCGCCAAAGACCTGGTGCACAACGGCGGCATGCCGAGCCAGGTCAACATGGGCGCTTTCGAAGTGGGCAAGACGCTGGGCACCAGCGAAGGCGCGGTGGTGTTTCGCAACGATGTGCTGGAGCTGATCCAGTACAAACCAATCACCGAGCAGGTGCACGAACGCCCTCTATTGGTGGTGCCGCCGCAGATCAACAAATTCTATGTCTTTGACTTGAGCCCGGATAAGAGCCTGGCGCGCTTTTGCCTGCGCAATGGCCAGCAAACGTTCATTGTCAGTTGGCGCAACCCGACCAAGGCCCAGCGCGAATGGGGCCTGTCCACTTACATTGAGGCGCTCAAGGAAGCGGTGGATGTGGTCACGGCGATCACCGGCAGCAAGGACGTCAACATGCTTGGCGCCTGCTCCGGCGGCATCACCTGCACGGCCTTGCTCGGCCATTACGCGGCGCTGGGGGAAAAGAAGGTCAACGCCCTGACCCTGTTAGTGAGCGTGCTGGACACCGCCCTGGACACCCAGGTGGCACTGTTCGTCGATGAACAGACGCTGGAGGCGGCCAAGCGCCACTCCTATCAGGCCGGCGTACTGGAAGGCCGCGACATGGCCAAGGTGTTCGCCTGGATGCGCCCCAACGACCTGATCTGGAATTATTGGGTCAACAACTACCTGCTCGGCAATGAACCACCGGTGTTCGATATTCTGTTCTGGAACAACGACACCACGCGCTTGCCGGCCGCTTTCCACGGCGACCTGATCGAACTGTTCAAGAACAACCCGCTGGTGCGTGCCAACGCCCTGGAAGTGTGCGGCACGCCGATTGACCTCAAGCAGGTCACCGCGGATATCTACTCATTGGCCGGCACCAACGACCACATCACGCCGTGGCAGTCATGCTACAGGTCGGCGCAGCTATTTGGTGGCAAGGTGGAGTTTGTGCTGTCCAGCAGCGGGCATATCCAGAGCATTCTCAACCCGCCGGGCAACCCCAAGGCCCGCTACCAGACCAGCGACAGTCTGACCGGCAAGGCCCTGGACTGGCAGGAGAATGCCACCAAACACACCGACTCCTGGTGGTTGCATTGGCAGGGTTGGTTGGCGGAGCGAGCGGGCAAGCTGAAGAAGGCGCCTGCAAGCTTGGGTAACAAGACTTACGCGGCGGCGGAAGCTGCGCCGGGCACTTATGTACATGAACGCTAGATTGAAATGAGATCGAATGTGGAGGGGGCTTGCTCCCGATTACAGGGGATCAGCCGATGGATCGGGTGACTGACACACCGCCTTCGGGAGCCAGCCCCCTCCCTCGTTTGGCCTGCATTCCAACCGTCATACCTCACAGGGCTTGAGCATGCCGCAACCGTTCATCTTCCGTACCATCGACCTGGATGGCCAGACTATCCGCACGGCGGTACGCCCGGGCAAGCCTCACTTGACGCCGCTGCTGATCTTCAATGGCATCGGCGCCAACCTTGAGCTGGTATTTCCGTTCGCCCAGGCGCTGGACCCGGACCTGGAAGTGATCGCCTTCGACGTGCCAGGCGTGGGTGGGTCGTCGACGCCCAGCGTACCCTATCGTTTTCCCGGCCTGGCCAAGCTCACCGCGCGCATGCTCGATTATCTCGACTACGGCCAGGTCAATGTGGTGGGTGTGTCCTGGGGCGGTGCACTGGCGCAACAATTTGCCTATGACTACCCCGAGCGCTGCAAGAAACTGATCCTGGCGGCGACGGCGGCGGGCGCGGTAATGGTACCGGGCAAGCCAAAAGTGCTGTGGCTGATGGCCAGCCCCCGCCGTTATATCCAGCCATCCCATGTGGTACGCATTGCGCCAATGATTTATGGCGGCTCGTTCCGCCGCGATTCCAAACTGGCCGCCGAACACGCCAGCAAAGTGCGCTCGGCCGGCAAGCTGGGTTACTACTGGCAGCTGTTTGCCGGGCTGGGCTGGACCAGCATCCACTGGCTGCACAAGATCCGCCAGCCGACCCTGGTGCTGGCGGGGGACGACGACCCGCTGATCCCGCTGATCAATATGCGCCTGCTGGCCTGGCGCATCCCCAACGCGCAGTTGCACATCATCGATGACGGCCACCTGTTTCTGATCACTCGGGCGGAAGCGGTGGCGCCGATCATCATGAAGTTTCTCGAGGAGGAGCGCCTGCGGGCTGTGATTCACCCGCGCCCCGCGGTGTAAGGACCACACCGCCGCGCAACTTCCCAGGAACCGACTATGGTTCTGAATTGGCGTGCCAGCTTGATGACTTGACCAAGGAGTGTTGGCTCATGCGAGAAAGACCCGTGACGAACCCGGCGCCCACCCCCGCTGCGTTCATTAATGCGCAAAACGCGATCACCGGTCTCAGGGGACGAGACCTGCTGTCGACCCTACGCAGCGTGGCCACCCACAGCTTGCGCAACCCGATACATACCGCCCGTCATGCCCTGGCATTGAGCGGTCAGTTGGGGCGCGTGCTGCTGGGCGAAACCGTGCACGAGCCCAACCCCAACGACAGCCGCTTCATCGACCCCACATGGAAGCTCAACCCCCTCTACCGGCGCGGCTTGCAAGCCTACCTGAGCTGGCAGCAGCAGACCCGCCACTGGATCGATGACAGCCACTTGAGTGCCGATGACCGCGCCCGTGCGCACTTCGCCTTCTCCTTGCTCAATGACGCCATTTCCCCCTCCAATACCCTGCTCAACCCACTGGCCATCAAGGAGCTGCTGAACTCCGGTGGCAACAGCGTGGTGCGCGGTGTGAGCAACCTGTTCGAAGACCTGCTGCACAACAACGGCCTGCCGCGCCAGGTGAGCAAGCACGCCTTCGAGGTGGGCAAGACGGTAGCCACCACGCCGGGCTCGGTGGTGTTTCGCAATGAGCTGCTGGAGCTGATCCAGTACAAGCCCATGAGCGAAAAACAGTACGCCAAGCCGCTGCTGATCGTGCCGCCGCAAATCAACAAGTACTACATTTTCGACTTGAGCCCCACCAACAGCTTTGTGCAATACGCCCTGAAGAACAGCCTGCAGACGTTCATGATCAGCTGGCGCAACCCGGATGTGCGCCATCGCGAATGGGGCCTGTCCACTTACGTTGCGGCACTGGAGGAAGCGCTCAATGTGTGCCGGGCGATCACCGGGGCCCGGGAGGTCAACCTGATGGGCGCCTGCGCCGGTGGCCTGACCATTGCGGCCCTGCAAGGCCACTTGCAAGCCAAGCGCCAGCTACGGCGCATCTCCAGCGCCACTTATCTGGTCAGCCTGCTCGACAGCCAGATCGACAGCCCCGCCACCCTGTTTGTCGATGAGCAAACCCTGGAGGCCGCCAAACGCCACTCCTACCAGCAGGGCGTGCTGGACGGTCGCGACATGGCCAAGGTGTTCGCCTGGATGCGCCCCAATGACCTGATCTGGAATTACTGGATCAACAACTACCTGCTGGGCAAAGAGCCACCGGCCTTCGACATCCTGTACTGGAACAACGACAACACGCGCCTGCCTGCCGCGCTGCATGGCGACCTGCTGGATTTCTTCAAGCACAACCCGTTGAGCCACCCCGGCGGCCTGGAAGTGTGCGGCACGCCGATCGACCTGCAAAAGGTCACGGTGGACAGCTTCAGCGTCGCCGGGATCAACGACCACATCACGCCGTGGGACGCGGTGTACCGCTCCACCCAATTGCTCGGCGGCGAGCGACGCTTCGTGCTGTCCAACAGCGGGCATATCCAGAGCATCCTCAACCCGCCGGGCAACCCCAAGGCCAACTACGTCGAGAACGCCAAGTTGAGCAGCGATCCACGCGCCTGGTACTACGACGCCAAACACGTCGAAGGCAGCTGGTGGCCGCAATGGCTGGAGTGGATTGCGCAGCGTTCGGGCGTGCTACGCGAAACCCTAACCGCCCTGGGCAACCAGAATTACCCACCGATGGAAGCGGCGCCAGGCACTTATGTGCGGGTGCGCTGAGCTCAACGAACTCATTTAAGAAGACTGGATGAAGACCCGCGACCGTATCCTTGAATGTGCCCTGCAATTGTTCAACCGCAAGGGCGAGCCCAACGTGTCGACCATGGAGGTGGCCAATGAGATGGGGATCAGTCCCGGCAACCTCTACTACCACTTCCATGGCAAGGAGCCGCTGGTACTTGGGCTGTTTGAGCGCTTTCAGTGTGAGCTGGCACCCTTGCTCGATCCACCCGCGAACGCGCAACTGGAGGCCGAAGATTATTGGTTGTTCCTGCACCTGATCGTCGAACGCATGGCCCACTACCGCTTTCTGTTCCAGGACCTGTCGAACCTCGCCGGGCGCCTGCCGAAACTGGCCAAGGGCATTCGCACCCTGCTCACAGCACTCAAGCGCACCTTGGCTTCACTGCTGGCACGGTTGAAAGCCGCGGGGCAGTTGGTCAGCAGTACCCAGGCCCTGGGCCAGTTGGTGGAACAGATCACCCTGACCCTGTTGTTTTCCCTGGATTACCAGAGGGTTCTCGATCGCGAAGGTGAAGTGCAGGTGGTGGTCTACCAAATCATGATGCTGGTGGCGCCACACCTGTTGGCGACAGCCCGCCTGGCGACAGAACAGTTCGCCCTGCGTTACCTGGATAACCCGGGCTGAGGCCCTGCAGTCTGCCGCCTGCCTATTCCGGCTTGCCAAACTGTTGAGTGAACTTGAAAAGCTCGCTATCGGTCTTGATGCCCAGCTTTCGATAGGCCGATTGTTTTTGCGTACTGATAGTACTGGCGCTGCGCGAGAACTTTGCCGCAATTGAACTCACCGACATGCCATCGAGAAAGCACCGCAGTACCTCCTGCTCTTTGGGTGTGAGGCTGGTGTTGGTGGGTAACGAACCGCCCCCACCCAACGTTGACTGCATGTCTGCCCCATTAAAGACATGTTGGGTGCCCTGCTGTTCCGGCAACATACAGGGCTGCAGGTAAATGCGCCCCTGTGCGACTGTTCGAATAGCCGCAATCAACTCCGTCAACTTCTGGGTTTTGCCCAATACCCCCCAACTTCCTGCCTTCAACGCCATTAACACCGTTGCCGGTGTGTAGTGGGACGACAGGACGATAGGTTTGCACTGTTTGAAACGTCGACTCAGCGTCTGTATCAGACTGAGGCCATCAATGTCTGAAGGCCCCAGGATAAAATCCATCACGACCACATCGGCAGATCGCTGGGCAAGCGCCTCCAATAACGCCTTGCCTGTCCCGAAGGAACCGATGACCTCAAGGTCGGCCTCCTTGCCCAGACCCAGCTCGATCCCTTGTCTAACCATCTCATGATCATCAAGCAACATGATGGTGTGCGTACTGGAAGTTGAAGTAGGCATCGAAAAACCCGATCTTGTGAGTACCGCTAATTACAAAAACTTGCCGATCATTAGTAGCACGGTATATCCCAGCCGCTCAGGAGGATCAATCAATAACAACAATAAGGATTCCTCTTACATCTCGAACTTACAGCGCAATCTTACACAGCATAGTCAATACAACTATTTGGATTCTAAATACAAAATTTCGAACAATCACGAGACCAATATCGTTACTTCTCTATAGGCAGCATCAACGGTCCCAGCCGATTATCTGTGTGCCTCGCCAGCTTGCAGCGCTTTAAACAATTGACAAGCCTGCGAGGCATATCCCAGATAAATCACGCTTGGAAATACTATGAAATTCAATGCTCTCTCCACCGTTGCAACAGCCCTTGCATTGGCTGCCGCCGTATCGCAAACCGCACATGCAGCCAATGACGGCACCATCAACTTCACCGGGCTGGTGAACGATACGACCTGCACCATCGAAGGCGCTGCGCCGGGTACCGGTGCAGTGGTCAAGGACGTGAACCTGGGTGGTGTTTCTGCGGCGCGCCTGGCACGACCCGGTGATCGTGCCAACCTGACCGGCTTCACCATCCGGATTGGCGCGCCAGGCGAAGGCAGCTGCACCAATGGCCGCACCGCCATGGTCGCGTTCGACCCCACCAGCCCGGCCATTGACGTAGCGACCGGGCGCCTGAACATCGATGGCTATGACAACCCTGATGACACCGCCAACGCCAAGAACGTCCAGGTTGAAGTGACTAACCGTAACGGCACTCCGATCAACGTCTACACCGAAAAATCGGAGGGCGTTGTCATCGCCGACAACCAGGCCGTCATCCCACTGGCCGCGCAAATGTACGCCACGGCACCTGCCACCGAAGGTACGGTCAAGACGCGCGTCGGCTTTATGGTCGTGTACGCCGATTAAGGAGCACCACGCCTTGTAGGTAACGGACCTGCAGCGGCCCTGCAGGTCCCACCCTTGATTCGAAGAGACCTTGGACATGAAAACAATGGCTCGCCTCGCGCTGGCCACCTGTGCTGTTGGGTTGTTATCGCTGCAAGCGATTCCCGCCCATGCAGGGGTGATTATTTATGGCACTCGCGTGATCTTCCCTGCCGAACAGCAGGAAGTCGTCGTGCGTCTGGAAAACAAAGGCGACCGCCCGGCGCTGGTGCAGACCTGGCTGGACACGGGTGATCTGCGCTCGACACCGGCGACGGCACAAACACCGTTCACCTTGTCACCACCGATCTTTCGCATCGAGCCTCATCAACAGCAGGCAGTGCGCCTGCGCTACTCTGGCGAAACACCGCCCACCGACCGCGAAAGCCTGTACTGGCTGAACGTACTGGAAGTGCCCCCGGTGGCTGCCGGTGCCGAGCAAAACAACCAGATCGAACTGGCGTTCCGGACGCGCTTGCGCGTGTTCCTGCGCCCCCAGTCATTACCCTATCCGGTGGGGAGCGCTCCGGCAAAACTGCAATGGAAACTGGTGACCCGGGATCAGGGCTATGCGCTGCAGGCGACCAACCCGACTCCGTACCATATTTCCCTGACCACCGTTGACTTGCTCAGTGAAGGTAGACGCTTCAGCAAAGCGCCGAACCAGGAAGCCAACGATGGCCTGCTGATGCCGGCCGGCGACGTGAAACTGTTCGCCCTGCCAGACCTGCGCGATCCCCCCCGTGGCGCCTCCAAGGTCGAGTTCACGACCGTCAGCGACTTCGGTGCCCGAGTGCGCCATTCGGCAAACCTTGCCTCTTCAACCACCCGATGACCTCCCATGAACGCAACCTCTATTTCATATCGGCTTTTCAATCTGATGGCCTTGGCATTCGCGCTGTTCGGCGGCGCCATCGCGCATGCCAGCGTTGTCATCAACAACACCCGGATCATTTACCCGCAGAACGACAAAGAGGTGACGGTCAGGCTTGAAAGCAAAAACCAGTCACCGGTATTGATACAGGCATGGTTGGACAACGGCGACGAACACTCCACACCGGATCTTGCCGGAGTTCCGTTTATCGCCACGCCGCCGATCTTCCGCATGGAACCCGGAAAGCAGCAGGTTGTTCGCCTGGCATACACCGGCGAAAGCTTGCCGTCGAAACAGGAAAGCCTGTTCTGGTTCAACCTGCTGGAAGTGCCCGCACAGGCGCAAGACGCTCAGCAGAGCAATCAGCTACAGCTCGCCTTCCGCTCGCGGATCAAGCTGTTTTTTCGCCCGCCGAACCTGCCTTATGGGGTTGAGGCTGCGCCGGGGAAACTGCAATGGCGGCGTGAGTCCACCGAGCAGGGGCAAGTCCTGGAAGTCTACAACCCCACCCCCTATCACGTGACGTTCGAAGACATCGACGTGCTGGAGTCAAAGCTGCGTCATGCACGCAAGACCGCGGCATCCAGCACCGAGAACATGGTGGCCCCGGGTGGTCGTAACCGCTTTGAAGTACCCAGCCTCAAGTCACCGCCGGGCAGCGCAACCACTGTGGAATTCCAGACCCTCGACGACTTTGGGGTGAAGACATCTCACCGCGCCAGGATTTCGATGTGAGCGACGTGGTCTGCCGAGCACCGTAGCTTCCCGCCCCCGTTACTCACCTCACTGAACACACCCGTTTGATGCCCATTTTTCAGGGCAGGGCTTCGCTTTGCCCGAATTCGGACAGCACCTATTTTTGGAAATGGTAAACATGAGTTTGAACACGCCTGTCAGCGTAAGACACTGGCCCCTGACACGTCATCGGTTGACGCATACGGCGCGTTGCCTGTTACTGCTGAGCGGTGCTCATGCCATCGAGGCCCACGCGGTCGAGAATGTCGAGTTCAACCCTGCCTTCTTTCCGGACGGTACGGGCGGCCAACAGGTCGATATTTCAAAATTCAGCCGGGGCAATGTCGTACTCCCCGGCAGCTACCGCACCGATGTCTACCTCAACGGCCAGTGGATAGGGCGCGAAACCGTGGCCTTCGTCGCGGTCAAGGGCCAGGACTCTGCACAGATGTGCCTGGAGCGAGACGCGCTGCTCAGGTTTGGCGTCGACCTGGATGCGCCTCAGAAACAACCCGCCGAGTCCGGTCGAACGCCCATCCCTGCGTTTGCCGCGTGCGCCGAGATGTCCACCTACCTGCCAGGCAGCACCAGTCAATTCGACTCGGGCGAAAACCGCCTGACGCTGCAGGTTCCGCAGATCTACCTGGCGCGCAAAGCGCGTGGCTATGTTGACCCCAAGCACTGGGATGGCGGGGTCGATGCAGCCTTCGCACGCTACAACGTCAACACCTTTGCCACCCGCACCCAAGGCCGCTCGCTCAACTCTCATTATCTGGGCCTGAACACCGGGCTCAATCTGGGTGACTGGCATTGGCGCCACAATGGCAGTTTCAGCCAGACCGACGCCACATCAGGCTATCAAAGCAGCAGCACCTACGTGCAACGCGAACTGCCCCTACTGCGCTCACAACTGATGCTGGGCGAGATCTACACCCCTGGCGAGCTGTTCGACAGCGTACGCCTGCGCGGCGCCAGCCTGTTCAGCGATGACCGAATGCTGCCGGACTCCCTGGCCGGCTTTGCGCCCGTCGTACGGGGCATCGCCCAGACCAATGCCCGAGTCACCGTGCGCCAACGTGGCGTGCTGCTGGATGAAGTGTCTGTGGCGCCCGGTCCATTCGTCCTCAACGACTTGTTTCCTACAGGTTATGGCGGCGACTTGACCGTCACGGTGACTGAAGCCGACGGCCGTCAGCGCGAATTTATCGTGCCATTCGCCGCCAACGCCAACCTGCTGAGGACGGGCCATACCCGCTACTCGCTGAGTGTCGGCCAGTTGGACGAAATCGGACTGCACCATCCACCTGTTCTGGCGCAGGCGACCTACCAAAACGGGCTCAACAACCTGCTCACTGCCTACATGGGCGCGGTAGTGAGCGAGGACTATCTGTCGCAACTGATGGGTGCGGCGTTCAATACCCCGGTCGGAGCCCTGTCTCTTGACCTGACCACCTCGAGAGCAGCCCTGCCGGGTCACGAACCGCGTGGCGGACAAAGCCTGCAGTTACGCTACAGCAAGAACTTCACCGACACCGGTACGCACTTTGCCCTCGGTGCCTACCGTTATTCCACGGAAGGTTTCCTGAGCATCGCGGACGCGGCACGGGTCCGCGACCTGGCCATCGACGGGCGCAGCCTGGACAACCTGTCGCGCCTGCGTGACAGGATGGACATCAGCCTTAACCAGAGCCTGGGCAACGGCTCGGTGTACTTGACCGGTTCTTCACAAAACTACTGGAATCGCGCAAGCGGCAACCTGACCTTCACCGCCGGCTACACCAGTAGCTGGAAGGGCATGCACTACACCGTCAGTGCCCAGCGCACCAAGGATCTGCTGAGTGACCGGGTCGATAAACAACTGGAGCTGACCGTGAGCATGCCGTTGGGCAGCGACGCGCGGTCACCAACCCTGACCAGCACAGCCTTTCGCGGCAATCAAAGCAGCGGCGAGCGTGTGAACCTTGGCGGCACACTGGGCGAACGCAGCGAATTCACCTATGGGGTGGGAGGCAGTCGTACGCAAGGCAGCGGTAACTCCGTGACCGCCGACGTCAAGTACCAGGCCAGTCATGGCGTGCTGTCCGCAGGGTATGGTCAGAGCAACACCTACCGCGCCATGTCATTTGGCATGACCGGTGGCGTTGTCGCCCACGCTGACGACGTGACCTTTGCCCCGGAGCTGGGCGACACCATCGGCATCGTCCAGGCGCCGGATGCCCAGGGTGCACGGGTCAATGGCAACCACGGTGCACAGGTCGGCAAGCGTGGTTTTGCCGTAGTGCCCCACCTCACGCCGTATCGCCAGAACGTGGTCGAGCTGGACCCCAAGGACCTGTCGGTCGACGTGGAACTCAAGACCGCCGCGCAAAATGTGGCGCCCCGTGCAGGCTCGGTGGTGAAGCTGCAGTTCGACACAGTCAGCGGCCAAGCCGTGCTGATCACGGCACTGCGCGAGGATGGCAGCCTGCTGCCGTTCGGGTCGGATGTGTTCGATGAAGACGGAGCAAGCGTGGGGATCGTCGGCCAGGGCGGCAAGGCGTTCGTACGCGTGCCGCGTGACCAGGGGCTTTTGACCGTCAAGTGGGGTAGCCATGACGACGCGTCTTGCCGACTGCACTACGGCCTGGGCAAAGCGCCGGGAACCAAAGGTGCCCAGCGCTTGCGCCATCTGGACGCCGGCACTTGCACAGCCAGGACAAGCGATTGATACGGCGAGTGCGCGCATCGCGCCCAACCCCCCTATTTCTGACTAAGGGACTGACGATGAAACACCCTATCCTGCTCGTTTCGGCACTGCTGGCCCTTGGCATACCGGTCGCCGCCCAGGCGAACTGCGACAGATTCCAGAATGATACGTTTACCTTGAATCTGCCGGCGACGATCACTGTACCGGACAGCCTCCCGGTAGGAAGCGTCATCACTAGCGTGGCGTTCAACGGCACGGCTCCCGACTACTTTGCGCAGTGCAGTGTTGCTACCCATAGCGGGGTCTGGGGTCGATATACCCGACTGCAACACCCAGGGACAGAGGCCTACCACACGGAGGTTCCAGGTGTAGGCCTGCGGATCACGATGACGTGGGCCGGCGGTGGCGGCCCGACAGCCTTTGCACTGTATGACCAAGGTTACCAACAGGTTTACGGCAAGATACCCAGCTTCACCTCAGCGCAGGCCACCTTCTACAAAATCGGACCGGTGACGACCGGGACAATACCCAGTGGAAGATTCTGGGAAAAGCACTGGGTTATCACTCCAGAGCGCTTTCAACTGCAGCTCGGCAGCCCGGTCCGCTTTGTCAGGCCTGCCGCCACCTGCGACCTCGCTGCCGGTGACGTCAACCGCACCATCACGCTTCCGCCCATTCAAGTCAGCGCCTTGAAAGACGAGGTCTACGCGGGCGCAAAAGACTTCGATCTGACAGCCAACTGCACCGATGCAACCAGCGTCACCTTCAGCATCACCGGCACTCCCGCCTCCGGGAACGACGTGCTGTTCGCCAACACCGGCACCGCCGCCGGTGTAGCACTGTGGCTGTACTCACGCATCAACGGTGTACCCCAGACCATCAGCAACAACGGCACGCGCACGCTGGTGGTTTCCGGTAATCGCGCCATCCTGCCGCTCAGCGCGGCTTATCACAAAAACGGCACGGTCAGCTCAGGCACGCTCGCCAGTACTGCCACCGTCAACATTACCTATAACTGAAACAACAAGGACTACCTGATGAGCTTTCGAATCCTGCCTTTAGCGCTGGTAATGACCGCGGGCCTGGCCGCCAGCACGGTACACGCCGCGACCACTGGCATCCTTAACTTCAAGGGCCAGGTCGACGCGGGTACCTGCAACCTGGCCGCTGGCGATGTGAACCGCACCATTACCCTGCCAACAGTCAAAGTATCTGACTTTGATTCGGTCAATTTCACAGGGGAGCATGACTTTGAGATTTCCGCCGACTGCGAATCGGACATCCGCAATGTGATTTTCCTGTTTGCCGGCACCGTCTCCACGGGCAACGGGCTGTTATTTGCCAACGCCGGCACCTCCGCGGGGACAGCCCTCTGGCTGGCGCACCGCACCTCCACTCTTGCAACGATCCCCGCCAATGGCACGCCCGCCCAACGTAGCCGAACGGTGCCGACCAGCGACAACAAGGCGGTTCTGCCACTTAGGGCCGCCTACCATAAAACCGGCGCAGCGATCAGCCAAGGCAGCCTGGTCAGCGCCGTTACCGTGTCCATCACTTACAACTGACGAGGGCCTGAGCGCGCAAAAAAATGCCCGGCCTTCGCAGGCCGGGCATTTTTGTCCCGGTTAAATCAGGACTGACTGGATGGCGTCGGGGTTGCCGGCGTTGCAGTCGCAGTGTTGGCAGCAGACGCCGGTGCGGAAACCGAGTTGGCTGTGGAGGCGGTTGAAGCAGACGCAGTGGCAGGCTTGGCCGCAACAGCTGGCTTCGGTGCCACAGGCTTCTTAGCAGTTGCCGGCTTTTTAGCGGCGGCTGGTTTAGTGGCAGCTGGTTTAGTGGCAGCCGGCTTAGCGGCTGGTTTGGCAGCAGCGGTTTTAGCAACAGGCTTGGCGGCCGGTTTGGCAGCAGGTTTGGCGACGGCTTTAGCGGCGGGCTTGGCAGCGGCTTTGGCGGCCACTGGTTTAGCAGCAGGCTTGGCCGCAGGTTTAGCGGCGGCGGTTTTGGCGGCTGGTTTGGCAGCGGCTTTTACCGGAGCCTTGGCTGCAGGCTTGGCGGCGGCTTTTGCCAGCGGCTTGGCAGCCGTTTTCGCGGCAGGCTTGGCAGCTGCGGTTTTAGCAACAGGCTTGGCGGCCGGTTTGGCGGCTGCAGTTTTCGCCGGTGCCACTTTCGCGCCGGTGAGCTTTTCGATTTGCTTGGTCAACGTGTCGACCTTGCTGTGCAGCGTCTTCAGCTCAGCCTTGCTGGGTACGCCCAATCGAGAAATTGCACTGTTCAGACGCTTGTCGAACGACTCTTCCAACTTGCCCCAAGTATCAGAAATACTGGACTTGGCGGAGCCGGCGCTGGCCTTGGCCGCCTCGACTTTCTTGCCCACGGTGGTCTTGGTCAACTTCTCGGCTTTCTCGCCATCTTTAACCAAGGTCTCGAAGTATTTACCGCCGTCACTGCTCACCTTCGAGTACACGCCTAAACCAGCAAGCCAGATCTTACGGGAGTATTTTTCAACTTCCCCGATCCACGAGCTGCCATCTTTTTGAGTTTTCTTTTGAACAGCCATCCCGTTGTCTCCTTAATGTTTACGCGCGACACGTTCGAGCAATGCCGTCAGCTCTTCGAGCTTAGCAGAGAGTGTCTCAACGTCATGTTTAGACGCAATGCCGATCCGATTCAAGGCACTTGCAACACGCGTGTCAAAGACTTTTTCAACTTTATCCAGTTGAACTTCTACCAGGCCTTTGACACCTGAGACATTACTCTTGACTTGATCAATCTGACTGTTGGCAGCATCAAGTTGTTCAACCACAACTTTTTTGCCTTTACTTTCAACATGTTGACCAGTCTTAACCAGCTCTTTGAAGTACTCGCCGCCCTCGCTGCCGACCTTGGCATACGCACCAAGACCCGCCAGCCAGATCTTGCGGGCATAGCTTTTAACGTCACTCAGGGCAGTGGACTGTACGTCGTTTTTTTTCTTCAAAATAACTTTGGCCATGGTGCACCTCACGCAAAATAGGGTGGAGGAACAGCCCGCAGGAGTTGAGGGCCTGGGCACAAAGTAGGATGAAAAATTAGAATCGGCACCCTAAGCGCAGAGGATCAAGCCAGCGCCTTGTCCAACGCTTTCTCGATTTCGGACTTGATAGTACCGCTCATGGCCGACATCAACAGGCCCAATTCCACATCAATACGCAGCGAATCATCGGCCACTAATACAGTGCCTTTAACCCCCGAACGCTTGAGGTTCAAGGTATCGCCAGACCATGATGGCTCCAGACCATATTGCTCCTTGAGCTTGTGCGCCAACTTCTCGGCCTTCGCCCGCGCGCCTTCCTTACCCAAGGTGTGTGCACGTTCAACGGTAATACGGGCCATTGCTATGACTCCTCTTTAATAGCGAGTGGAACACCTGCCATGCGGCAAAAGGTCCCGGTGACCGCCTATCTTACCTTCAGCCTTGCCAAGACAAAGCAGGCCATGGGGATTATCATGTCCCGCATTCTCTCTTGGTGACAGCGATATGACTGATCAGCGCAAAGGCAGCGATGCCGAACCCACCACTCACTTCGGCTTCAAGAACGTCCCGGAAAGCCAGAAAGCGGAAAAAGTCGCTGAGGTGTTCCACTCCGTGGCCGCCAAGTACGACCTGATGAACGACGTACTGTCGGGCGGCATGCACCGCCTGTGGAAACGCTTCACCATCGAATTGTCGGGCGTGCGCACCGGCAACCGCGTGCTGGACATCGCCGGCGGCACGGGCGACCTGGCGGCCAAGTTCTCCAAGCTCGTCGGCCCTACCGGCCAGGTAGTGCTGGCGGACATCAACGGTTCGATGCTCAAGGTCGGTCGCGATCGCCTGCTGGATAAAGGCGTGGCCGGCAATATCGAGTTCGTCCAGGCCGACGCGGAAAAGCTGCCGTTCCCGGACAACCATTTCGACTGCGTGACCATCGCCTTCGGCCTGCGCAATGTCACCCACAAAGAAGACGCGATCCGCTCCATGCTGCGCGTACTCAAGCCCGGTGGCCGCCTGTTGGTATTGGAGTTCTCCAAACCGACCAATGCGCTGATGTCCAAGGTCTACGACACCTACTCCTTCGCCTTCATGCCGTTGATGGGCAAGCTGATCACCAATGACGCCGACAGCTATCGCTACCTGGCCGAATCGATCCGCATGCACCCTGACCAGGAAACCCTGAAGTCGATGATGGTAGAAGCCGGTTTCGACCGCGTGACCTATCACAACATGACCTCGGGCATCGTCGCCCTGCATCGCGGCATCAAGCCCTGATGCTGCTCAAAGGTCTCCTCGCCAGCGTGGAACACGGCATCAACCGTGTGCTGCGCCTGGACAGCACTGCCCTGGCGCGGCTCGCTCACCTCAACGGCAAGATCATCGCCGTCGACTGCCGCAGCCCCGCCTTGCAGCTGTTTATCCTGCCCAGCGATGAAGGCCTGATGCTCGCCGGCAACTGGGCCGCCGAAGCTGACTGCACCCTGCGTGCGCCGGCATCGAGCCTGTTGCACCTGGCCCTGAGCCGCAACAAGACCGCCATCCTGCACAGCGCCGAAGTGGAGCTGGAAGGCGACAGCGCGGTGCTGATGGACTTGGCCGCCGTGCTGCAAGACCTGGAGCTGGACTGGGAATACGAGCTGTCGCGCTGGATCGGCCCCGTCGCCACCCAGTTGATCAGCGGGCACCTGCGCAGCCGCTCGCGCTGGTACCAGCAAGGGTTCGCCAGCCTCAACCAGAACCTTGCCGAATACCTGAGCGAAGAATCGCGCACTCTGGTCGGACAACGGGAAGCGCAAGCGCGCTTTCGTGAGCTCGACAAGGCCAAAATCGACCTGGAACGCCTTGAGGCCCGCTTCGAGCGCCTGAGCCGTTCCCTTGATCCAAGCGATAACGCATGAAGCTGCTCGCCGTCCGCCGTTTGTTTCGTATCCAGCGCGTCGTAATCCGCTACCGCCTCGATGACCTGCTGTTCGCCCTGCCCCTGCCGTGGTTTCTTCTGGCGGTACGCTATGTGCTGCCATGGCGCTGGTTCCCGCGCAAGCAGCTGGAACTGAGCCGTGGCGCGCGCCTGCGCCTGGCGCTGCAGGACCTGGGGCCGATCTTCATCAAGTTCGGGCAGATCCTCTCCACCCGCCGCGACCTGCTGCCGGAAGACATCGCCGACGAACTGATGCTCCTGCAGGACCGCGTGCCACCGTTCGACTCCCAGCAATCGGTCAAGCTGATCGAAGAACAGCTCGGCAAAAAGATCAGCGAGGTGTTCAGACGCTTCGACATCGAGCCGCTGGCTTCGGCCTCGGTGGCGCAAGTGCACGCCGCACAACTCAAGACCGGCGAAGAAGTGGTGGTGAAAGTGATTCGCCCCGGCCTCAAGCCGATCATCGGCCAGGACCTGGCGTGGCTGTTCATCCTCGCCCGCGCCGCCGAACGCTTCTCCGCCGACGCACGCCTGCTGCACCCGGTGGACGTGGTCGCCGATTACGAAAAAACCATCTACGACGAACTCGACCTGTTGCGCGAAGCGGCGAATGCCAGCCAGCTCAAGCGCAACTTCGAAGGCTCGCCGCTGCTGTACGTGCCGCAAGTGTATTGGGACTGGTGCCGCCCCAAAGTGCTGGTGATGGAGCGCATCTATGGCGTGCAGGTCACCGACCTCGCGACCCTGGCTGACCAGCGTACCGATATGAAGATGCTCGCCGAACGTGGCGTGGAGATCTTCTTCACCCAGGTGTTCCGCGACAGCTTCTTTCACGCCGACATGCACCCGGGCAACATCTTCGTCAGCACCGTGAACCCGTGGAGCCCGCAGTACATTGCGATCGACTGCGGCATCGTCGGTAGCCTGACTCCGGAAGACCAGGATTATCTGGCACGCAACCTGTTCGCCTTCTTCAAGCGCGACTACCGCCGCGTGGCACAGTTGCACATCGATTCGGGCTGGGTGCCGGCGGAAACCAAGCTCAACGAATTCGAAGCGGCGATCCGCACCGTGTGCGAGCCGATCTTTGAAAAACCGTTAAAAGATATTTCCTTCGGTCAGGTGCTGATGCGCCTGTTCCAGACCGCGCGGCGCTTCAATATGGAAGTGCAGCCGCAGTTGGTGCTGTTGCAGAAAACCTTGCTGAACATCGAAGGCCTGGGTCGCCAGTTGTACCCGGACCTCGACCTGTGGAATACCGCACAACCGTTCCTCGAACGCTGGATGCGCGAGCGGGTCAGCCCGAAGACCCTGATCGGCAATCTGCACAGCCAGTTCGAGCAACTGCCACACCTGGCCAACATGACCCGCGACCTGCTCGAGCGCATGTCCCAGCCCCACGCCAAGGACCCGGCGCCGCCCTGGCAGAAGCGCAAGGACGACTGGTTCCTGCGCCTGCTGGGCGCCGCGCACCTGGTCGGCGGGGTGATGTTGGCCATTGGTGGCCCGCTGAACCAGCTGGGCCACTGGCCGGCCGGTATCATGGTCGCCGTGGGCGTTTATCTGATCGTGCGTCGATAGCCAATCCGGTTATACACTGTCGCAAATTGCCGGAGCCGAACATGAAAGACTGGCTGGACGAGATCAAGTGGGACAGTGACGGCCTGGTGCCGGCCATTGCCCAGGACTACAAGACCGGGCGCGTACTGATGATGGCCTGGATGAACCGCGAGGCCCTGAGCCTCACTGCCACTGAGCAGCGCGCCATCTACTGGTCACGCTCGCGTGGCAAACTGTGGCGCAAGGGCGAAGAGTCCGGGCACGTGCAGACCCTGCACGAGATGCGCATCGACTGCGACGCCGACGTGGTAATCCTCAAGGTCGAGCAGATCGGCGACATCGCCTGCCACACCGGCCGTCACAGCTGCTTCTATCGCGTGTTCGAGAACGGCGAATGGAAAGTTGTGGAGCCGGTGCTCAAAGACCCGCACGCCATCTACTCGGCAGGACACTGAACATGAGCGATACCCTGAACCGCGTGGCCCAGGTGCTGGAAGACCGCAAAGGCGCGGATGCCGACAGCTCCTACGTCGCCAGCCTGTACCACAAGGGCCTGAACAAGATCCTGGAGAAACTCGGCGAAGAATCCGTCGAGACCATCATCGCCGCCAAGGACGCGCAAATCAGCGGCGACTGCAGCGATGTCATCTACGAAACCGCCGACCTATGGTTCCATAGCCTGGTCATGCTCGCCCAATTGGGGCAGCATCCACAGGCCGTACTGGACGAACTGGACCGTCGCTTCGGCTTGTCCGGGCACGTCGAAAAGGCCTCGCGCCCGTCCGCCTGAATAACTTCTACAGAGGAATTGCAGCATGGGCATTTTTGACTGGAAACACTGGATCGTCATTCTGGTGGTGGTGGTACTGGTATTCGGCACCAAGAAACTCAAGAACCTGGGCACCGACGTGGGCGAGTCGATCAAGGGCTTTCGCAAAGCCATGAACGACGACGAAAAACCAGCCGACCCGGTCGTCAATCCGGTGCCGCCGGCCCAACCGGTACACCCGCAGGCCACCCAGCCGATCACCGAGCGTCGGACCTTCGACGTGCAGGCTGAAAAAGTCGAAGAGCCGACCCGCAAAGACTCGTGAGCACTGACTAATGTTTGGTATCAGCTTCTCTGAACTGTTACTCGTCGGCCTCGTGGCCTTGCTGGTGTTGGGCCCGGAACGCCTGCCCGGTGCCGCGCGCACGGCCGGCCTGTGGATCGGGCGCCTGAAACGCAGTTTCAATGCCATCAAACAGGAAGTTGAACGGGAAATCGGTGCCGACGAGATCCGCCGCCAACTGCACAACGAACACATAATGTCGTTGGAACAGGAAGCCCGGAAGATCCTGTCGCCGGTACAGGAGCCGGCCAAGCCGGTCGAGCCTGTGGCCGAACACAGCATTGCACCGGCCCCCGTTGCAGAAACCACGCCCGCTGCGCCCACCGAGCCTGCGCCGACGCCCGTTGCGTCGCCCGCGCCCCATGACCCTACATTGCCGCCGCGAGCCCCATGAGCGCTGATAAACCGGAAAACGACCAGCACATGCCGCTGGTCTCGCACCTCACCGAGTTGCGTACCCGCCTGCTGCGTTGCGTAGCGGCCATCTTCATCATCTTTGCCGGGTTGTTCGCCTTTACCCAGCAAATCTACACCTTTGTCTCAACGCCTCTGCGCCAGTACCTGCCGGCCGGTGCGACGATGATCGCCACCGATGTGTCGTCGCCGTTCCTCACGCCGCTGAAGCTGACCATGATGGTGTCGCTGTTCCTGGCGATCCCGGTGATCCTGCATCAGATCTGGGGTTTTATCGCACCAGGCCTGTACAAGCATGAGAAGCGCATCGCGGTGCCGCTGCTGGTGTCGAGCATCCTGCTGTTCTACACCGGCATGGCGTTCGCCTATTTCCTGGTGTTCCCGCTGATCTTCAAATTCTTCGCCGCAGCCACTCCGGCCGGCGTGGAGATGATGACCGACATCACCAGCTACCTCGATTTCGTGATGACGTTGTTCTTCGCCTTCGGCGTGGCCTTCGAAATTCCGGTGGCCGTGGTGCTGCTGGTGTGGATCGGCGTGGTCGACGTCAAATACCTGAAGAAGATCCGCCCGTACGTGATCATCGGCTGCTTCGTGGTCGGCATGATTCTCACGCCACCGGACATCTTCTCCCAGACGTTGCTGGCCGTGCCCATGTGGATGCTGTTCGAGATCGGCATCCTGTTCGGCAGCCTGATCACCAAGCGCAGCGACCAGCCGGATGACCCACCCGTTGACAACGACCAGCCGCCAGCGACCCAGCCGTGAACCTGCTGCTGCTGGAGGAAGCCGACTTTATCGCGGCCGACCGGGTCATTCTGCGTGATCGACGCCTGGTGCATATGCAGGAAGTCCACCGCGCTGCAGTGGGCGACAGCCTGCGGGTGGGCTGCGTCGGCGGCCTGATGGGCAACGCTCGACTAGTGCGCCTGGAAACGTGCGAGGCCGAGCTGCAAGTCAGCTTCGATCAACCACCGCCGGCCAAACTGCCCCTGACCCTGTTGCTGGCACTGCCACGCCCGAAAATGTTGCGTAGGGTGCTGCAAACCGTCGCTTCCATGGGCGTGCCCAAGGTGGTGCTGGTCAACAGCTACCGGGTGGAGAAGAGCTTCTGGCAAACACCGTTCCTGGAGCCTGAAGCGATCCGTGAGCAACTGATCCTGGGCCTGGAACAGGCACGGGATACGGTGCTGCCCGAGATCATTATCGAAAAGCGCTTCAAGCCGTTCGTTGAAGACCGTTTACCGGCCATGACCGCAGGCACCCTGGGCCTGATCGGCCACCCCGGTGCTTACCCGGCCTGCCCACGCGGGCTGGATGAGCCGGTGACACTGGCCATTGGCCCCGAGGGCGGCTGGATTCCCTACGAAGTGGACCTGCTGACCAAGGCCGGCTTGCAACCGGTGCAACTCGGCGCACGCATCCTGCGCGTGGAAACTGCCGTCACCGCCCTGCTCGCCCGCCTCTTCTAGCGACGAACCGGCATGTTGCAGTGAGCGCCGGCCCTGCGCGGGGCAGGTCCTGGCCAGTACGCCAGGGCCAGCTCGCTCACGACAACTTCAGCCTTTCCTACAGATATCTCCCTGCCAGCCGATAGCCTTTGAATAAGTCCAAGCCTTGTTCCAAAGGAGAGCGCAGCATGTATCGTTGGTTAGCCGAAAAACTGGGGAATGTGAGCGTCAATCGCAAGCTGAGCGTAGGCTTTGGCTTGGTGTTGATTCTGACGCTGTTGATCACCTTCACCGGCTGGACCGGCTTGAGCGACGTGACCAGCCGTGGCGACAAACTGGGGTTTATTTCCAGCCTGAACAGCCTGACCAAAGACCTGCGGTTGGCACGCCTGGACTTCGAAATGCGTCGCGGCGAACAAGGCACGGATGCGGTCAATGGCCTGCTCACGCAGTTGGACAGTGGCCTGAAAACCGCCCAGGGCCTGATCGAACAGCCCAGCGACAAGGCGCTGGTCGAGCAACAACTGGAGGCCCTGAACCAATACAAAAACGCCTTCGCCACCATGGTCCAGGCCGGCCTCAAGCGTGAAGGCGCCCGCAGCCAATTGGGTGACACCGCCGACAATGCGGTGGTCAAGATCAATGAAATCGAAAAAGCCCTGCTGCAAGGTGACAGCGTCACCCAGTTCAATAGCGTGGTGGAGTTGAGCAAACTGATCCAGCAATCGCGCTTCCAGGTTCGCGGCTACACCTACAGCGGCAAGACGGAGGCCGAACAACCTGCCCTGGATGCCATCGACAACGCCCTGAAAAAAATCAGCGACCTGCAAGGCCAGCTACCAGCGCCTTACCAGGCCAACCTGCAAGAAGCCGGCGTGTCGCTGCAAGCCTATCGCGCTGCCGTCAGCCAGTATCGCGACGCTCAAGTCGCCAGCGCGGCCGCCATGGCAACCATGAAGGCCCAAGGCGATATCCTGTTGGGCCATAGCGAAAAACTCACCACCTCGCAAACGGCGGTGCGTGATGCCGACGTGGTGCGCGCCAAACAGCTGTTGCTGCTGGCCACCGTGCTGGCGCTGATTTTCGGCATATTCGCTGCCCTGGCCATTACCCGCCAAATCGTCATCCCATTGAACCAGACACTCAAAGTCGCAGAGCGCGTGGCCTCTGGCGACCTGAGCCACAACCTGGACTCGATGCGCCAGGACGAACTGGGCCAGTTGCAACGCGCCATGCAAAGCATGACCGTGGGCCTGCGCGAACTGATCGGCGGCATCAGCGACGGCGTCACCCAGATCGCCAGCGCCGCCGAACAACTGTCGGCCGTGACCGAACAAACCAGCGCCGGGGTCAATAGCCAGAAGGTCGAAACCGACCAGGTGGCCACCGCCATGAACGAAATGGCTGCCACCGTGCAGGAAGTGGCGCGCAACGCCGAGGAAGCGTCCGAAGCCGCCGTGGCCGCTGACCAACAGGCCCGCGAAGGCGACAAAGTAGTCAATGAAGCCATCAACCAGATCGAGCGCCTGGCCACCGAAGTCGGCAATTCCACAGTCGCCATGGGCGACCTGAAACGCGAAAGCGACAAGATTGGCAGCGTACTCGATGTGATCAAGTCGGTGGCCCAGCAAACCAACCTGTTGGCGCTGAACGCGGCGATTGAAGCGGCACGCGCCGGTGAAGCCGGACGCGGTTTCGCAGTGGTGGCCGATGAAGTACGCAGCCTGGCCCAACGTACCCAGAAGTCCACCGAAGAGATCGAGGAGTTGATCGTCGGCCTGCAAAGTGGCACCCAGCATGTGGCCACCATCCTGGACAACAGCCGTGGCCTGACCGACAGCAGCGTCGACCTGACCCGTCGCGCCGGCAGTGCGTTGGCCAGCATCACCCGCACAGTCTCGGCCATCCAGGCGATGAACTCGCAGATCGCCACCGCCGCCGAGCAGCAGAGCGCCGTTGCCGAAGAGATCAACCGCAGCGTGTTGAATGTGCGCGACGTGTCCGAGCAGACTTCGTCGGCCAGCGAAGAAACCGCCGCATCCAGCGCAGAACTGGCGCGGCTGGGGATCTATTTGCAGACCTTGGTCGGGCGCTTCCGCGTCTGACCGTTTCATCGCGGCGGTCCATCAAGGCCGCCGCAATTTATGAAACTTCCTACGCAGTTATCAGCCCGCCATCACCTCGAATCGTTTTAGCGTTTTAACGGAACGCTTTTTCTGATTGGAGGTTCACCATGTTTTCTCGGCTGACCCACTTGCTGGTCAATGCCAGCGTCCGCATCAAGCTCATCCTGGGATTCGGCCAAGTGCTGGTCCTCAGCTTCCTGATCGCCGTTACCGGCTGGCAAGCCTTGAATACCGCCCTGTACCGATCCAGCAGCCTGACGGTCTTGGGGCAATTGGCCGTCGAGACAGAATCCATGCGCGCTGACCGCATCGTGTACCGCACCCTTACGGACGCCGACAGCCTGGGCAAGATGGCCATGAAGATTGAACGGATCGATGGGCATCTGGGCAACCTTTCAAACCGTTTGAAAGACCCTGTCGACCTGCAACGCTTGCAGGACGCGACGCGATTGGTCGCTGGTTTCAAGGCGGCACTGGCGCAACTGCCACCCTTGATCGAGCAACGCGAGAGTATTCGCCCTTCGCTCAAAAGGACGGCGCTGCAAGCCAGCGAGACGCTCGCGCAACTCGCCAGCGAATTACCCGACCAACAAGACGGGAACGCGCTCGAGACCATCGAACAACTGCGCCAGGCCCTGGAGCAGGCCGAGGATCGCGTCCAGAGCCCCGCATGGGCCGCGCAATCGCTGCAAGCTTACGCCGAGGCCATCGCCAGGACTCTCGACGCGCTGGAAGTCGCACAGGCCGCAGTCGCCACACTGCCTGTCGACTCGGCGCCGCTCAAAACCGAGCTGGTCAACTATCGCGAGCAACTCACCAAGCTCAAGGACGCCCAGCTCAACACTGAGGCCGTGCAAAACCGCTTTGAACAACAACTCAATGAGCTGCGCGAGCAAAACCTCCTGCTGATTGAAAGCCAGAACACCCAGGGTGATCACGAAGCGAGCCACACGCGTCTACTGCTGATCAGCGTCACCGTATCCGCCTTGCTATTGGGCACGCTGGCCGCGTGGTGGATTGCCCGGCAGATTGCCGTACCGCTGCGTGAAATCCTCACCGCTGCCCATCGTGTCGCCGACGGTGACCTGAGCCACGACATCCAGGTGGCGCGACGCGATGAACTGGGCCAATTGCAACGGAGCATCGGGCAGATGACGCGCAACCTGCGCAGCCTGATCAGCAGCATCGGTGACAGCGCGCGGCAGATCGCCAGCGCCGCCGCACAATTATCCACCGTCACCTTGCAGACCCGTACGGGAGTCAACCACCAGAAAGACGAAACCGACCAGGTAGCCACGGCCATGAACGAAATGCTCGCCACCGCCCAGGAGGTAGCGCGACATGCCGAACGGGCGTCGGCCGCCGCCCATGAAGCAGACCAACAGGCCAACGCCGGTGAACAGGTGGTCACGCAGGCGGTGCAGCAGATTGGTCACCTGGCCAATGAAATGGCACTGTCCAGCCGCGCCATGCTCGCACTGCAACAGGAGAGCCAGAAGATCGGCAGTGTGCTGGACGTGATCAAGTCCGTGTCCCAGCAAACCAACCTGCTGGCGCTGAACGCCGCCATCGAAGCGGCGCGCGCCGGGAGTGCCGGTGAAGGGTTTGCCGTGGTCGCCGATGAGGTACGCACCCTGGCGCAACGCACACAGGAATCGGCGGAAGAAATCGAAGGGCTGATCCTTGACGTGAACAAAGGCACCGAGCAGGTGGCGGATATCCTGGACAGCAGCCGAAACCTGACCGACGCCAGCGTCGGCCTGACCCGCGATGCCGGTGATGCGCTGGCGGCCATTGCGCGCACGGTATCGATCATTCAGGAAATGAACCCGCAGATTGCTGCCGCCGCCGAGCAGCAAAGCGCGGTGGCCGAGGAGATCAATCGCAGCGTGTTGAAGGTGCGGGACGTATCGGAACAGACGGCAGCCGCCAGCGAAGAAACGGCGGCCGCCAGTGTTCAGTTGACGCGGCTCAGCCTGGATCTGCAGACACTGATCGGCAAATTCAGGCTATGACGCTTACAGGACCTGGCGCAGAAACGCTTGGGCCCGCGGGTCTTTCGGGGCATCGAAGAACTCGGCCGGGGACGCGTCTTCCAGCAACTTGCCGTGATCGAAGAACAGCACCCGGTCGGCGACTTCGCGGGCAAAACCCATTTCGTGGGTGACGCAGACCATGGTCATGCCTTCCAGGGCCAAGGTCTTCATCACGTCCAGTACTTCGCCGACCATTTCCGGGTCGAGGGCCGAAGTGGGTTCGTCGAACAGCATCACCTTGGGCTCCATCGCCAAGGCGCGAGCGATCGCGACGCGCTGCTGCTGGCCGCCGGAAAGACGTGATGGAAACTCGTTGGCCTTTTGCGCAATGCCCACCTTTTCCAGCAGCGCCAGGGCCTTGGCCTCGCGTTCTTTCTTACCGCGCTTGCGCACGACTTTTTGCGCCAGGCACAGATTTTCCAGCACGGTCATGTGAGGGAACAGGTTGAAGTGCTGGAACACCATGCCGACTTCACGGCGATAGGCGTTCACGTCGGTTTTCGGATCGGCCAGTTGCAGGCCGTCGATGCTCACCGAGCCCGAATCGAACGCTTCCAGGCCATTCAGACAGCGCAGGAAAGTCGACTTGCCGGAGCCCGACGGGCCGATTACCACCAGCACTTCGCCCTTGGCCACTTGTGTGGTCACATGGTCCACCGCGCGCACGACGTGACCACGGGTGTCGAAGACTTTTACCAGATCGCGGACTTCAATCACTTTGCGCGAGCCTCCGCTCAAGCCGGCTGGCCATTTTCGACAGCGGCAGGTTGATCAACAGGTACAGGCCTGCCACACAGAACAGGATTTCAAACGGCGAAAACGAGGTGGTGATCACCTCACGGCCGCTTTTGAGCAACTCGGTGATAGCGATCACCGACACCAGCGAGGTGTCTTTCACCAGGCTGATAAATTGCCCGGCCAGTGGCGGTAACACGCGCTTGAAAGCTTGCGGCAACACCACATGACGCATCGACTGGCTGGCGCTCAAACCCAGGGAGCGCGCCGCCTCGTTCTGGCCTCGGGCGATGGACTGCACGCCCGCACGGACGATTTCAGCCACATACGCGCCGGTGAACAGTGACAACGCCGCAATCCCGGCAAATTCCCGGGACAGGTTGAGCACCGTGCCGATGAAGAAATAGAAAATGAAAATCTGCACCAACAACGGCGTGCCGCGTACCAGTTCGACGTAGATGGTCGACAGATCGCGCAAAGTCGGGTTATTGGAGAGGCGACACAAGCCGGTCGCCAAGCCGATCGCCAACCCCAAAACGCCGGACACCACCGACAACCACAAGGTGGTCCACAAGCCCCACATCAGCGGCCCCAACGCCCAATGGCGGGTCACGCCCACAACATCGCCTTCGGCCACGTCATCGCCGCGCGCCACTTGCAGGCTGTTGTCGGCCACGGTCAGCTTCTGCTCCGCGCCGGCGTCGTTGCGCAGGGTGACTTCAGCCACATCGCCTTTGCGCACCAGTTCAACCACGGTGGAAATATCGGCGGCACGTTGGGATGTTTCAGCCTGGTAGGCGAAGTACTGCGGTACGCGGTTCCAGCGCCACTCGTAGGACATCAGCGAAGTGGCGTAGTACAAGGCGCCGGCCAGGCCGACCAACACGACCACCGTCAGCAGGTGCCAGGGCCATTGGGCTTTTTTCTGTTTCATTACTCAACATCCAAAAGGTGGGGCAAGCCCCTCTGTGGCGCGGGAGCTAGCTCCCGCTGGGCTGCAAAGCAGCCCCACTACCGGCGACCGGCAATTGGCCTATAAACCGCATTGCCTGGTCGGAGCGCTTCGCACTCCAGCGGGAGCAAGCTCCCTCGCCGCAACAGCCGATCTTATTCCATGTCCTTGAGCCACTCGGAGCTCTTGAACCACTTGTCATGGATGCGATCGTAGGTGCCGTCGTTGCGGATCTGGTGCAGGAAGTTATTGATGTAGTTGATGCTGTCGTAATCGCCTTTCTTCAAACCGAATGCCAATGGCTCGAAAGTGAACGGTTCTTCCAGGAACACCAGCTTGCCGTTACCGACCTTTTTCTCGGCAACCACGTTGTAGGGGGCGTCATACACGAAGGCATCGGCCTTGCCATTGACCACGTCCAGCACGCCTTCCTGCTCGTTGTCATAGCCATGGTACTTGGCCTTGGAAATCAGCTTTTTGGCGACCATCTCACCGGTGGTGCCGAGCTTGGAGGTCAGGCGGAATTTCTCGTCGTTCAGGTCTTTATAGGACTTGATGGTGCCTTCCAGGTCCTTACGAATCAGCAGGGTCTGGCCGACCACGATGAACGGTTCGCTGAAGTTCAGGCGCAGGTTACGCTCCTGGGTCAGGGTCATGCCGCTGCCGATCATGTCGAACTTGCCGGTCAGGAAAGCGGGGATGATCCCGTCATAACCGGTGGAGACCAGCTCCAGCTTGACGCCCATGGACTTGGCCATCGCCTTGAGGATGTCGACTTCGAAGCCAATGATTTCACCGCGCTTATCTGTCATTTCGAACGGCATGTAAGTCGGGTCCATGCCGACTTTCAGCGTGCCGCGCTTGACCGCATCATCGATGGCACCGGCGTGGGCCGCCGTGGCGGCGACCAACGCCGTGACGCCGAGCATCAGCATCGAAAGATACTTTTTCATCATCAAGTCCCCTGAACGGTTCTTATAAGATCGGCGCGCAAAAGGGCTGCACCATTTCGGGGTGCGATCCTAACCCACTCGTTGCCTGTCACAAAGGTTTCACGGGTAATTGTTATCGGCGTATGTCGGAAATGCCCCACAACCGTGCAGCGAAGCGCAGCCGTAGACACATCGCTCAGGTCGCTCGACCATGGTTTTATGTGTAACCGGTAATGACTTCAGTCGATTTCCGCCATCCAGGCAGTGTCCTTGAACCACTTGTCGTGCAGGCGATCGTAGGTCCCATCCTGGGCCACCTGGTTGAGGAAATGGTTGATCCAATTGAGGCTGTCGTAGTCGCCTTTCTTCAGGCCGAAGGCCAGTGGCTCAAAGGTGAAAGGCTGCTCCAGCGCCAGCAAAGCACTGTTCTCGGCGCGGGTCATTGCAATCAGGTTGTAGGGTGCGTCATGCACAAAGGCATCGGCCTTGCCTTCTACAACCTGGCGCACACCTTGTTCGGGGGTAGCGAAACTGCTTATCCGCGCCGCGCCCAGAAAGCGCTGCGCTGCCGCCAGCCCGGTGGTGCCTTGCGTGGCAGCGACCCGGTACTCGGCGTTGTCCAGGTCTTCGATGCTGGAAACCGTACCGGCCAGGCTTGGATGCAACAGGATGGTCTGGCCGACCACGATAAAGGAGTCGCTGAAATTCAGTTTCAGGTTGCGCTCCTGGGTCACCGTCATGCCACTGCCGATCAGATCAAACTGCTTTGCCATCAGGCCCGGCAGCAACTCGGTATAAGGCACCGCGACCAACTCGAGTTCCACCCCCAGCGCGCGGCTCATGGTCTGCAGCAGGTCAATCTCGAAGCCAACGATGCGCCCCTGCTTATCTGTCATTTCAAAGGGAATGTAAGTGGGTGTAGTGCCAACCCTCAGCACGCCCCGCCGAACCGCATCATCAAGGGCACCGGCATTCAACCAGCCTGCGTACAGCATGACGACCGCGCCGATCAGCCATGCTGAACCGTACCTTTTGAACATGAATACCCCCATGGCGAGTCAGATTTGGAGGGCGATGCTACCCCAGCCACAGGCACGGCAATACGCCTCGAATCGAGGTATTTTGTTTCGAAATAACAAGGAGTTAGCGCCAAAAGGAAGAGGCGCGAAACGCTGTAGGATCAGCGTTTCAAGCGCCCCCGAAGTGGGCCTTCGGGGGCGTTTGAATCAGGCCGGTTGGGCCTGGGACGACAACGGTTGCAGCGGCAGCAACGGCGCGTGCGGATCAGCCTTGATCGAGGCGCGCCAGGCACCCAGCCATTCGGCATGACCTTCAGTCCAGACCTGCTGGTGCAGACGGCCGAGGGCGACCGGATCGCTGAGCAGGGCCAGGCGTTCAGCGTTGTTGAGGGCGGCCGGGCCGACTTTCAACGCATGACGCACACGCTCGGCACGCAGGTGCTCGATCGGCTCCGCCTCACGGTGGCGCGACGTCGCCAGGGCGCAGGCCAGGGCGTTCTGCTGCGGGTCGACCACCGAGCGCACAAACCCGTCCTGCAGGGCGTGCCAACGATTTTCGTGGGTGTACTGCTCGGTCGACAACAACGCTTGCGGCGGGTTGTATTCCTCAGGGATCAGAAACAGGCTCTCGTCACGGGACTTGAGGCCCAACTTGACCCGACTGGAAATCACCGAGACCGGGATCGACAGCATCAGCGAGCCGACGATCGGGATCAGCCACCACAGGAAGCTTGGGTTCAACCACACCACCAGCAGCGCCCACAGGAAGCCAAGCACGGTTTGCGGGCCGTGGCGCTTGACCGCCTCGCTCCATGGCGTGGAATCATCGTCACGTTGCGGCGAATTCCAGGTCGCCGCCCAGCCGAGGAACGCGGCCAGTACGAAACGGGTGTGGAAGATCATCCGCACCGGCGCCAGCAGCATGGAGAACAGCATCTCCAGCAGCATCGACAATGTCACCTTGAACTTGCCACCGAACTCTTTCGCGCCCTTGGCCCAGATCAGGATGATGCTCAGCAGCTTAGGCAGGAACAGCAGCACGATGGTGGTGGAGAACAGCGCCACGGCCTTGTCCGGATGCCATTGCGGCCACAGCGGGTACAACTGGCGTGGCGCCATGAAGTACTGCGGCTCCATCAGCGTATTCACCGCCAGCAGCGCGGTCGACAACACCAGGAAGAAGAACCACAACGGTGCCGACAGGTAGGACATCACGCCGGTGAGGAACACCGCGCGGTGTACCGGGTGCATGCCCTTGACCAGGAACAGGCGGAAGTTCATCAGGTTGCCGTGGCACCAGCGACGGTCACGCTTGAGTTCATCCAGCAGGTTCGGTGGCAGTTCTTCGTAGCTGCCCGGCAAGTCGTAGGCGATCCACACACCCCAGCCGGCACGGCGCATCAGCGCAGCTTCAACAAAGTCGTGGGACAGAATCGCACCGGCGAACGCGCCTTTGCCCGGCAACGGCGCCAGGGCGCAGTGCTCGATGAACGGCTTCATGCGGATGATTGCGTTATGGCCCCAGTAATGGGATTCACCCAGCTGCCAGAAGTGCAGGCCGGCCGTGAACAACGGGCCGTACACACGTGTGGCGAACTGCTGCATGCGTGCATACAGGGTGTCCATGCCCGACGCACGTGGCGCGGTCTGGATAATCCCCGCGTCCGGCGTGGCTTCCATCAGGCGCACCAGGCTGGTCAGGCATTCGCCACTCATCACGCTGTCGGCGTCGAGCACCACCATGTACTTGTAGTCACCGCCCCAACGACGGCAGAAGTCGTCGAGGTTGCCGCTTTTACGTTTGACGCGGCGGCGGCGGCGGCGATAGAAGATCTTGCCGAAGCCACCGGCCTCGCGGCACACATCCAGCCAGGCCTGCTGTTCGGCGATACAGATATCGGCATCGTTGCTGTCGCTGAGCACGAAGAAATCGAAGCGGTCCAGGTCACCCGTGGCCGCCACCGATTCGAAGGTGGCGCGCAGGCCGGCAAATACCCGGGGCACGTCTTCGTTGCAGATCGGCATCACCAACGCGGTGCGGGCATCCTTCGGAATCGGCTCGTCACCGGCACTTTTACCGGAGATCCGGTATTTATCGTGACCGGTAAGCAGTTCCAGGAAGCCCATCAGCGCGGTCCAGAAACCTGCCGAAACCCAACAGAACAAGATCCCGAACATAATCAGGATGCTGGTTTGCAGCGCGTAAGGCAGTACCTGGGTGGCGGTTTGCAGCAGGGTCTGGTTGCGGATCTCGTCGAAGTCGACCAGCGACCAACCCTGGTACGGCATGATGCCTTTCATGTACCAGCCGGCCACGATGGTCTGGCCGAGCATCAATATCAGCAGGATATAGCGACGGATCGAGCCGACGGTACGCCAGCGCGCGGCCGGCAATACACGCTCGTCTTTCGGCGGCTTGGGCGGGTTGGTGCGACCGGTCAACCGGCGCCAGCCACGTACCAGGATATTGGTACGCCATGGCTCGGGCACTACCTTGGTCCGACGGATCGGCGGCGTGGCCTTCAGGGTGACCCGGCCGCTGGCGTCGAGCGCCAGCATTTCGGCGTCTTGCAGTTCCTCGGCGGTACTGAGGGTCAAGCGAGTACCAACCGACGCCTGGGCAGCGTCGGTCGGTGCATCGAACGCCTTGGACGACAGGCGTTCGTGCAATTCGCTGAAGGACGTGCAGCCCGCCAGTTCGGCGCGCTGCTCAGCGGTCATCGGCAGATGTGCCAGGTACTCGGACAGAGTCTCCGGCTTGGCTTGTGAATTACTCATCGGCTGGCAACTGGTAGCTCCAGGTCTCGGTCAGGACTTGTTCTGTCTTGGCCGGCTCCGGGGTGGCTGGGGCAGCATCTGGCTGCTTGGCTTCCTTGTCCTTCGCTTCTTTGGCGTCTTTCTTGGCTTGTTTTTCATGCTGTTTCGCCAGCACTTTGTCAGCCTTCAGCACCTGGGTCGAAACCTTCTCAGGCTCCGGCTTCACGATGTCCTGAACCAGCGCCGCACGCATCTCGGTCGGCTTGCCGGCGTCCTTGATCTTCATACGCAGGGTCAAGCGCCAGCCTTTGGTGTGCTCGTTGTAACGCACGCTGTTTTCAACGATCTCGGCGTTCTCGCCAACACTCACCTGGCTGCGCACTGGGGCATCCGGCGGCAGAGCCTTGAGGGATGGACCCTCGAAGTCCACCAGATAAGCCACGCTGCCGTCAGGCTGGCGGATCAGGTTGGACTGCTTCACATCGCCGGTGGAGCGCAGGGTCTGCTTGACCCAGGCGCTGTCGGCCGGGTGCAGGTCCTTTTCGTCCATGGTCCAGTGCAGGCGGTAGCTGACATCCAGCGGCTCACCGACTTTCGGCAACTCGGCCGGGCTCCAGAAGGCAACGATGTTGTCGTTGGTTTCGTCCGCGGTCGGAATCTCTACCAGGTCGACGGAGCCCTTGCCCCAGTCGCCTTCAGGCTCGATCCAGGCGCTTGGGCGCTTGTCGTAGTTGTCGTCCAGGTCTTCGTAGTGGCTGAAATCGCGACCGCGTTGCAGCAAGCCGAAACCACGCGGGTTTTCCACGGCAAAGTTGCTGACCGACAGGTGTTTAGGGTTGTTCAGCGGGCGCCAGATCCACTCGCCGTTACCGGCATGGATCGACAGGCCGCTGGAGTCGTGCAGCTCACGACGATAGTTGAGCACCTTGGACGGCTGGTTGGCGCCGAACAGGTACATGCTGGTCAGAGGGGCAACGCCCAGCTTGCTGACCTTGTCACGCAGGTACATCTGGGATTTGACGTCGACAATGGTGTCGGTGCCCGGACGCAGGGTCAGGCGATAGGCGCCGGTGGCCCGTGGAGAGTCCAGCAAGGCGAAGATCACCAGCTGTTTTTCACCCGGTTTCGGACGTTCGATCCAGAACTCGGTGAAACGCGGGAATTCTTCGCCGGACGGCAAGGCGGTGTCGATCGCCATGCCGCGGGCGGACAAACCATAAGACTGGCCCTTGCCGACGACACGGAAATAGCTCGCGCCCAGCATGGTCATGATTTCGTCTTGCTTGTCGGTCTGGTTGATCGGGTACAGCACACGGAAACCGGCATAACCCAGTTGTTCGGTGGCTTTAGGATCAAACTTCACGTCGCCGAAATCGAAACGAGTCGGGTCGTACTTGATTTCCTGGACGCTATCGGCGGTCACTTCGTTGATTTTCACCGGTGTATCGAAATGCATACCCTGGTGATAGAACGAAAGCTTGAACGGGGTGTTCTGATCGGCCCATTCGGCCTTTTCGTTGCGGAAACGAATCTTTTGGTAGTCAGCGAATTTCATTTCGCGGAATTCGTTTGGCAAATTGCTGCGCGGAGCTTCGTATTTCTGCCCAGCCAGCTCTTTTGCCTTGGCCGACACATCATCCAGACTGAATGCCCACAGTTGACCCGCGCCGAACAGGCAAAACAGGGCGGAGCCCGTCACCAGTGCGTTTCGTAACCGTTTGGCAGACAATTTTGGTGCATTACAGGGACTAACAATCACGAGCAACCCTCGCCGAAAACAGATCAAAAAACCAACGGCCAGCTATCTATATGCCAGGTTGGCGAGCATTGTTCCGACTCCCCTGGGTCAAAATGATTCCCCAAAGGCTATCGGACAAGTCTCTACCTAAGTCAAAAATGGACCAAACAACGCTGATCCCCGTAGCGCGCGATTATCTAGTAGGCCGCGACACAACGCATCAGGGACAACGAAGTATTTGTAGCGAAACCCTGCGTTTTTAGGCATTAAAGTCGTTTTTAATACATTCATGTCTGTAAGAGGAAGGTCACAGGGCCATCATTGACCAGATGCACCTGCATATCAGCGCCAAAACGCCCTGACGCCACCTTGCCATGCAATTGTTGCGCTTGTAACAGCAAGTGTTCAAAAAGCGCCGCTCCCAGGGCCGGAGGGGCCGCCGTGGAGAAGCTCGGCCGTAGCCCGCTCCTGGTATCCGCCGCCAGCGTGAACTGGGATACCAGCAACAAACCACCGTCGATATCCTTCAAAGACAAGTTCATCTTGCCCTCATCGTCGCTGAACACCCGATACTTGAGCAGCTTTTGCAAAAGTTTGTCGGCGCTCTCGGGCGTATCTTCGGGTTCGACGGCTACCAGCACCAGCAAACCCTGGTCGATCGCCCCCACGATCTCGCCCGCCACCTCGACCCGGGCGCCACGCACCCGTTGCAACAAGCCCTTCATGCTTCTTCAGGCGGCAAATCAAGCAGGCTGCGAGCCATTTCGCCGGTTGCACGCACCAGCGCATCAGTGATGCCTGGTTCGGACGCGGCATGGCCCGCTTCGCGAATCACTTGCAGCTCACTGTTGGGCCACGCCTGATGCAGCTCCCAGGCGTTATCCAGCGGACAGATCATATCGTAGCGGCCATGGATGATTACGCCAGGCAGATGAGCGATCTTGTGCATATCGCGAATCAGCTGGTTGGGCTCAAGGAAGGAATTGTTAGTGAAGTAATGGCATTCGATGCGAGCGATGGACAGCGCACGCTGCGGTTCGGCAAAACGCTCCACCTGCGCCGGATTCGGGCACAGGCCCAGCATGCGTCCTTCCCAGGTCGACCATGCCTTGGCCGCGTGCATCTGGGCGATCTGGTCATTGCCGGTCAGGCGCTTGTGGTAGGCGCCGAGCAGATCATGGCGCTCATCCTGAGGGATAGGCGCGAGGTAATCCTGCCAGTAATCCGGGAACATGCGGCTGGCGCCCTCCTGGTAGAACCAGTGGATGTCCTTGGGGCGAGCCAGGAAGATGCCGCGCACGATCAGGCCATGCACGCGCTCCGGGTGGGTTTGCGCGTAGGCCAGCGCCAGGGTCGAACCCCAGGAGCCACCGAACAGTACCCATTTATCGATGCCCAGGTGTTCGCGGATGCGCTCCATGTCGGCGACCAGGTCCCAGGTGGTGTTGTTTTCCAGGTTGGCGCGAGGGGTGGAGCGCCCGCAACCGCGCTGGTCGAAGGTGACGATGCGGTACAGGTTCGGGTCAAAGTAGCAGCGGCTGTTGGCGTCGCAGCCGGCGCCGGGTCCACCATGGATGAAGATCACGGGCAGGCCTTCGGGGGAGCCACTCTCATCGACGTACAGGGTGTGGATGTCATCGACGGCCAGATCGTGCCGGGCGTAGGGTTTGATCTGCGGGTACCAAGTCTGCATTGCGCGCTCCGTAGGGTGTCGGGTCCATCCCTGGGGGGACGTCTATTATTCTGCCGTCTGGCATCATAAACCCGAATTGTGCAATGAGCATGTCCTTGAGCACTTAGACCTGTGTCAGCACTTCGCTCCTCAGGAATTGCAGCAGATAGTCATACAGTCGATCCACCTCCGGCACATGGCCGCGTGCGCGCAAACAGCCATGGATCAAACCTTTGCCTGGGTACAGCACGGCGTTGACACCCGCCGCCTGCAGGCGCTCGGCATACAGCATGCCGTCGTCGCGCAGCGGGTCGAATTGGGCAACGGCAACCAGGGCGCTGGGCAAACCACGCAAATCCCCGGCCAACAGCGGCATGGCATAGGCCGATGGCTTGCCTGCACCTTGCAGGTACAGCGCCGAGTAATACTCGGTGTCATCGGTGCTGAGCAGCGGCGCGTCCATGCAATCACGACGTGACGGCAAATCGGCCGAGCCACCCAAGCCGGGGTAAATCAGCACTTGGGCCTTGGGCAGCGCATGGCCATCATCCCGCAGACCCAGGCATAACGCCGCCGCCAGGTTACCGCCGGCACTGTCGCCGATCACCACCCTGCGTTGCAGGTTGATGGAGTGCGGCCCCTGCCCTGCCTGGATGGCCTGCCACACGTCGCGGCAATCGTCATAAGCCGCCGGGAACGGATGCTCCGGCGCCAGGCGGTAGTCGACGGCGATGACCAGCACCTGCAGCGCACTGGCCAGTTCGAAGCAGATGAAATCATGGGAATCCAACCCACCGACCACCCAGCCACCGCCGTGTATATAAAGAAGGCATGGCCAACCCTCAGCGGGAGTGGGTGCGGTCGGCAAATAGCTGCGCACACGAACCCCGGCCAGGGTGAAGTCGTCGATGTGCAAACCTTCTGGTTTCGGCGGGGTGAATGCCTGGCACATGCGCTCGTAGTGCTGGCGCAGGCCCGCCAGGGAAGCGTCGTTGCTGGTGAAGGACTCGGTCTTGGCGACAAACGCTGCAAGCTGGGGAGAAATCGGGTACATGGGCGAACATCCCTGATGATGGATCAAGTGTGAAAGGGGCACCTTCCACATTTGGATCTTCATGCCGCTTAAGGTTTGAGGCTGGCCTGCACTGCCGCTGCGCCATCGGAGCCATCGAACGCCGTAACGCCGACCAGCCAGCGCTGCAGATCCTCGGGGTGATCGCGCAACCACTGCCTGGCAACATCCTGGGGCGACTGGCGCTCCATGATCGGCACCATCAATTGGCTTTCCTGGGCGGCGGTGAAGGTCAGGTTTTCCAGCAACCGGTTGGCGTTGGGACAGCGCTCGGCGAAGTCCGGCGCCGTGACGGTGGAGACGGTGGCACGGCCTTCGTCAGGGCCAAACACATCTTCGCTGCCGGTGAGGTAGGTCATTTTCATATTGATGTTCATCGGGTGCGGGGTCCAACCGACAAACACCACGAACTCCTTGCGATTCACCGCGCGCTGCACCGCCGCCAACATGCCGGCCTCACCCGACGCGACCAGCTTGAAACCGCCGAGACCGAAGTGGTCGGTGTCGATCATTTTCTGGATATCGGTGTTGGCCCCGCTGCCGGGCTCGATGCCGTAGATCTTGCCGCCCAGCTTGTCCTTGAAACGGGCGATATCGGCGAAGGTTTTCAGGCCCGCATCCGCAACGTATTGCGGCACCGCCAGGGTGGCCTGGGCATCGGCCAGGCTGGGCTTGTCGAAGACCTTGAGCTGCTTGGCCGCCAGGAACGGCGCGATGTTATTGTCCATCGCCGGCTTCCAGTACCCCAGGAAGATATCCAGGCGCTTGTCGCGAATCCCCGCAAAGATGATCTGCTGCACGGCGGTGGTCTGCTTGCTGTCATAGCCCAGGCCGTTGAGCAGTACGTCGGCCATACCGGAAGTGGCGATCACGTCGGTCCAGCTGACCACTCCCATGCGCACGGTTTTGCAGGACGCCGGTTCTGCAGCCACCGCCTGTGCGCTGAGCAGGGCGGCACCGGTGAGGGTCAATAAAAAGCGGTTGAACAGTCTTTTCATGGAAGAAGTCTCACTCGGCAGCTTTTATTGTGGGAAGTGGCGTCTGACGCGCCGTATCCACAACCTTACCGAGCAAGAATGCTGTTAACACGAACTGCAGCGACCGGCAGTTGCACTGGAGCGACTGTGAGGCCGTCGTCGGGAGCAAGCCCTCCCCCACAGACGGCTGCGTTCACAGATCCAGATGTGGGAAAGGCGCTGGTTCAGCCCCGAATCATCGGTAGTGCGCTTGGCCCCAGGACAAGAAACCTTCCAGCAACTGCTTCAACACCACGCGTGTCGGCTCAGCCAAATCCGCGCGATAACGGAATGGCTCGAACTCTTCCATATAAGTGCTCTGGCACAACTCCAGCTGTACGGCATGGATGTCCTGAGCGGGGTCGCCGTAGTGCCGGGTGATGTGTCCACCCTTGAAGCGACCGTTCAGTACGTGGGTGTATTGCGGATGCCTGGCGCAGATAGCCTCAAGTTGAGCGGCCAGCTCAGGGTCGCAAGCGGCCCCGTTAAAGGTGCCGAGGTTGAAGTCCGGCAGCTTTCCGTCAAACAGGTGCGGGATGACCGAACGGATCGAGTGCGCATCGAACAGCAAGGCATAGCCGAACTCAGCCTTGAGCCGTGCCAGCTCTTCCTGGAGCGCGCGGTGATACGGCCCCCAGACCTTTTGCAGGTAACTGGCCCGTTCGGCCTCGCCAGGTTCGAGCCCTTCTCGGAACAACGGCACGCCGTCGAACAATGTCGCCGGGTACAGGCCGGTCGTTGCACCGGCATAGAGCGGCTTGTCATCGGACGGGCGGTTAAGGTCGATCACAAACCGCGAGTACTCGGCCGACAGGGTGCTGGCGCCCAGCTCTTCGGCAAAGTCATACAACGTGGGGATATGCCAGTCGGTGTCCGGCAGGCTTTGCGCCTCGGCAATCAAGCCGGCCTCGACGGCCGGCGTCAGGCGCACACCGGCGTGGGGCATGCTGATCAACAGCGGCACACGGCCTTGTTTGAATGTCAGAACCTTATCCACAACAACACTCCTCAAACGTTGACGTCGACGCCGTGGCGCACAACGCGTTTATCCAGCTCCCCGCCCAGCCAGTAGGCCAGGTCGGCGGGGCGATCGATTTGCCAGGCGACGAAGTCCGCAACCTTGCCCACTTCCAGCGAACCATGGGTGTCGCCCATGCCCAGAGCGGTGGCGGCATGTTGCGTGGCGCCGGCCAGGGCTTCTTCCGGGGTCATGCGGAACAGCGTGCAGGCCATATTCAGCATCAGGCGCACCGACAGCGCCGGCGAGGTGCCGGGGTTGAGATCGCTGGCGATAGCGATCTTCACGCCGTGCTTGCGCAGGGCATCCATCGGCGGCAGTTGGGTTTCGCGCAGGAAGTAGAAGGCGCCCGGCAACAGTACTGCGACGGTGCCGGAGGCAGCCATGGCGATGGCGTCCTCTTCAGTCATGAATTCCAGGTGATCCGCCGACAGCGCTTGGTAACGCGCCGCCAGGCTGGAGCCGTGCAGCGACGAGAGCTGCTCGGCGTGCAGTTTCACCGGCAGGCCGAGTTGCCGGGCGACCTTGAACACGCGCTCCACCTGCTCGGTAGAGAACGCCAGGTATTCGCAGAACGCATCCACCGCGTCCACCAGCCCTTCTGCTGCCAGGGCCGGCAGCATCTCGGCGCAGATGTGCTCGATGTAGTCGTCGGCGCGGTCCTTGTACTCAGGCGGCAATGCATGGGCGGCCAGGCAGGTCGCCCGTACGCTGACCGGCAGCGCTTCGCCGAGGCGACGGGCCACGCGCAGCATTTTGCGTTCGTTGACCAAGTCCAGGCCGTAGCCGGACTTGATCTCTACCGTGGTCACGCCGTCGCGCAGCAAACTGCGCAGGCGCTTGTGGGCACTGGCAAACAGCTCGTCCTCGCTGGCGGCGCGGGTGGCACGCACGGTGCTGGCAATACCGCCACCCTTGGCCGCGATCTCGGCGTAGCTCACGCCTTCCAGGCGCTGCTCGAATTCACCGCTGCGGTTACCGCCGAACACCGTATGGGTGTGGCAGTCGATCAGCCCGGGGGTAACCCACGCGCCTTGCAGGTCATGCACCTGAGCGTAATCCGCCGTCGGCACCTGGCTGCGGGGGCCGATCCACTCGATGAGCGAACCGGCAGTCACCATGGCGGCATCCTCGATGATCGAGTATTTGCCGTGGGCCATGGTTGCGACGTGGCAGTGTTGCCAAAGCGTTTTCATCAACGCCTCCCTAAGTTAACGATGAGACAAAACCGGGTCGTAATGGACCTTGGCCGCTTGCCCGGCAGCAGGCTTGACCCACAGCAGGTAAGCAACCACCAGCAACACGATCCATACGGCACCGACCAGCAAAGCGGCCTGGGTGTCCGGGAAGTAACCCAGCACACCAAACACGAACAGCATGAACACAATGGCCGCAGCCGGCGCATAGGGCCAGAACGGCACGGGGAATTTCAGTTCGGCCACTTGCTCCGGGGTCATGGAACGGCGCATGGCGACCTGGGTGAACAGGATCATCAGCCACACCCACACGGTGGCGAAGGTGGCAATCGAAGCGATCAGCAGGAAGACGTTTTCCGGGATCAGGTAGTTGAGCACAACGCCGCCCAGCAGCGCCGCGCCCATTACCACCACGGTCATCCACGGCACGCCGTGTCTGGACAACCGGGCAAAGCCCTTGGGTGCCTGCCCTTGTTGGGCCAGCCCATACATCATGCGGCCGGCGCCGAAGATGTCACTGTTGATGGCCGACACCGCCGCCGAAATCACCACGATATTGAGGATGGTCGCGGCCGAGCCGATGCCGAGGTTGCTGAAGATCTGCACGAACGGACTGCCCTGGCTGCCGATCTGCGGCCATGGGTAGATAGCCATCAGCACAAACAGGGTCAGCACGTAGAACAGCAGGATACGTAACGGCACCGCATTGATCGCCTTGGGGATCACGCGTTGCGGGTCCTTGGCCTCACCGGCGGTGATGCCGATGATCTCTATGCCACCGAAGGCGAACATCACTACCGCAAACGAGGCGATCAAGCCACCGACGCCATTAGGCATAAAGCCACCATGGGCCCAGAGGTTGCTCAGGCCACTGGCCTGGGTTTCACCGGCCGAGTGAATGCCGAACAGCATGATGCCCAAGCCGCCGAGGATCATGGCGACAATGGCGCCGACCTTGAGCAGCGACAGCCAGAACTCCATCTCGCCAAACACTTTGACGTTGCACAGGTTCAGGCCGCCGATCAGAAACACGATGCCGAGCACCCAGACCCAGCGCGCAACTTCGGGAAACCAGAAGCCCATGTAGATGCCGAACGCGGTGACGTCTGCGAGGCAGACGATGATCATTTCAAACGCGTAGGTCCAACCGAGAATGAAGCCGGCCATGGGGCCCAGATAGGTACTGGCGTAATGGCCGAAAGAACCGGCCACCGGGTTGTGCACGGCCATCTCTCCGAGGGCGCGCATCACCATGAACACGGCTGCGCCACCGATCAGGTAGGCCAGCAGTACAGCGGGCCCGGCCATCTGGATGGCTGAGGCGGAGCCGTAGAATAGCCCGGTGCCGATCGCGGAACCGAGTGCCATGAAGCGAATATGTCGAGCGGAAAGCCCGCGTTTCAAACCCTTTTCTTGCTGGTGCATTTCTCTTCCCTAATTATTTTTATCCCGAGAAAAACGCGACCTCTACTGTTGGAGCGGGCTTGCTCGCGAAAAACCTGAGAGCGCCGAGGGGTGACAGGTTTCCCGTGTCATCGTTGGCGACTTTCGCGAGCAAGCTCGCTCCTACAGTAAAGTCGGCGCTGCGTTAGAGGCTTGGCAGCAGTTTGGCCGGCACCAGCTCATTCAGGCAGCGGGTGGCGAGCAGTTCGCTGGCGGCGTTGATGTCCGGAGCGAAGAAGCGGTCCTTGTCGTAGAACGCCACTTTGTCGCGCAGGAGGCCGCGGGCCTTTTCCAGTTTCGGCGAGGTTTTCAGGCCATCGCGCAAATCCAGGCCCTGGCAGGCGGCCAACCATTCAACCGCCAGAACGCCACGGGTGTTTTCAGCCATTTCCCACAGACGTTTGCCGGCAGCCGGGGCCATCGACACATGGTCTTCCTGGTTGGCGGACGTCGGCAGGCTGTCGACACTATGGGGATGGGCCAATGCCTTGTTCTCACTGGCAAGTGCCGCCGCAGTCACCTGGGCGATCATGAAGCCGGAGTTCACTCCGCCATTGCCCACCAGGAACGGCGGCAGTTGCGACATGTGCTTGTCCATCATCAACGAGATACGACGCTCGCTCAGGGAGCCGATTTCGGCGATGGCCAGTGCCATATTGTCGGCCGCCATGGCCACCGGTTCGGCGTGGAAGTTACCGCCGGAGATCACGTCACCTTCCGCAGCAAATACCAGTGGGTTATCCGACACGGCATTGGCTTCCACCACCAGCACTTCGGCAGCCTGGCGGAACTGGGTCAGGCAGGCGCCCATGACTTGCGGCTGGCAGCGCAGGGAGTACGGGTCTTGTACCTTGTCGCAGTTCTGGTGCGACTTGGACACTTCACTGCTGTCGCCCAGCAGGTCGCGATAGGCCGCAGCCGAATCGATCTGCCCGCGCTGGCCGCGAGCGGCGTGGATGCGCGCATCGAACGGCGAGCGCGAGCCGAGTACGGCTTCCACGGTAAGGCCACCGCACGCCAGGGCGCCGGCGAACAGGTCTTCGCCTTCGAACAGGCCACGCAGGGCATAAGCCGTGGACACCTGGGTGCCGTTGAGCAGCGCCAGGCCTTCTTTGGCGGCCAGGGTCAGCGGCGTCAGGCCGGCGACTTTCAGCGCCTCAGTGGCTTCCAGCCACTCGCCCTTGTAACGCGCCTTGCCTTCGCCGAGCAACACCAGCGACATGTGGGCCAATGGCGCCAAGTCACCGGACGCCCCCACCGAGCCCTTGAGTGGAATGTGCGGGTACACCTCGGCGTTGATCAGCGCGATGAGCGCGTCGATCACCTGGCGGCGAATCCCGGAGAACCCACGGCTCAGGCTGTTGACCTTGAGCACCATGATCAGGCGCACCAGTGCGTCGCTGATCGGCTCACCGACGCCGGCGGCGTGGGACAGCACCAGGGAACGCTGGAGGTTTTCCAGGTCTTCGCTGGCGATGCGGGTGGAGGCCAGCAAGCCGAAACCAGTGTTGATACCGTAAGCGGTGCGGTTCTCGGCGAGAATCTGCTCCACGCAGGCGACGCTGGCTTCGATCTGCGCCGTGGCGCTGTCATCCAGGCTGAGGCTTACCGGCTGTTGGTAGATGGCCCGCAGCTGGGCAAGACTCAGTTGGCCTGGAATCAGATTTAGCGCAGTCACATTCATACTCCTTGTGAATTGTTCTTTTGAATAAGTGTTCAGTGCAAATTCGGTAACGCAGTGTCCTTGAGCAACTTGGCGGCGGCGGCGATATCCGGCGCCAGCCAGCGGTCCTGCTCGTACGCGGGGACCACTTCACGCAGCAAGCGCCAGGCACTGTCGGTGCCAGCGCCAAAGCGCTGGTCTTTCAGGAACTCAAATGCCTGGGCCGCCAGCAGGTACTCAATGGCCAGGATCTGGGTGACATTGGCCAACAGCTGATGCAGCTTGAGCGCAGCGTTGGTGCCCATGCTCAGGTGATCTTCCTGCAGGCCCGAGGTGACGAAGTTATCGAGCACCGCCGGTTGCGCCAGTTGACGGTTCTGCGCACACAGCGAGGCGGCAACGTACTGCACGATCATCATCCCGGAGTTGACGCCGGGGTTGCTGACCAGGAATGCTGGCAACCCGCTGACATGAGGGTTGATCAGGCGGTCCAGGCGACGTTCGGCCACCGAGCCGATTTCGGCCATGGCAATCGCCAGCATGTCGGCCGCTAACGCGACGGACTGGCCATGAGGGTTGGCCTGGGACACCACGCGGTAGTTGTCCGGTGTGCCGAGCACCAACGGGTTGTCAGTGGCGCTGTTGAGTTCGGTCTCGATCTGGCGGGCGGCATGATCCACTTGATCACGCGCCGCACCGTGGATCTGCGGGATCGAACGGATACTCAACGCGTCCTGGGTGCGGATGCCTTTGCTGCTGGCGATCACCTCGCTGCCATCGAGCAAGGCGCGCAGGTTGATGCCGACCTGCTGCATGCCGGGGTGCGGCTTGAGGGCGATGATTTCTTCGTCGAAGGCATCGATCTGGCCGCGCTGGGCCTCGAAACTCATGGCACCAATCAAATCGGCCCATTGCAGCAAATGATGCGCGTCGGCCAGGGCCAGGCAGCTCAGGCCGGTCATGCAAGGTGTGCCGTTGACCAGACACAAGCCGTCCTTGGCGCCCAGTACCACAGGCTGTAAACCTTCCGCGCTCAGGGCCTGTTGCGCCGCAACGATCTGCCCGCGATAGCTCACATTGCCAACCCCCAGCAAGGCCACACCGACATGGGCCATATGGGTCAGGTAACCCACCGAACCCTGGGACGGTACTTGCGGCGTGATGCCGTGGTTGAGCAGCGCCAGCAGCGAATGCACCACCTGCGGGTGCAGGCCGGACTTACCATGGCTGTAATTGATGACGGCGGCGCAAATGATCGCGCGGGTCTGCTCGTCACTCAGCATCGGGCCGACACCGCAGGCATGACTCAGCAGGGTATTGCGTGACAGCTGGCTGAGCTGCTCGCCCTTGAGCGACACATTGCACAGCGCGCCCAGCCCGGTGTTCACGCCGTAGGCGCGTTCACCGCTGGTGACGATGCGCTGCACGATGGCCTGGGCATTGTCGATCCGCGCCCAGGCCTGCCCCGACAGTTCGAGTACCGCACCGTGGCGGGCGACAGCGACGACGTCCTGCCAGCGCAATGGCGTATCGGCGATGGTGATTTTTGTTGCCTGGGACATCTTCATACCTTCTTGAATGCTTGTGCAGCCTTGCCGGCCTCGTCGCCGGCAAGCCAGCTCCTACAGATGATCGAGGCTCAGACCACCGCCGCCCGCCGCTGGACAAACCGGTCCACGTACTCATCCGCCGGCGAATGCAGGATCTCCCGGGGCGTGCCGACCTGGATCAGCTTGCCGTCCTTGAGGATCGCAATGCGGTTGCCGATGCGCACGGCCTCGTCGAGGTCATGGGTGATGAACACGATGGTTTTGTGCAGCGTCTTCTGCAGTTCCAGCAGTTGGTCCTGCATCTCGGCACGGATCAATGGGTCGAGGGCGCTGAAGGCCTCGTCCATCAGGATGATATCGGTGTCGGCCGCCAACGCCCGGGCCAGGCCGACGCGCTGGCGCATGCCGCCGGAGAGCTGGTGCGGGTACTTTTTTTCGTAGCCTTTGAGGCCCACGGTTTCGACCCAGTGCTGGGCACGTTCGGCACAGACCTGCTTGGTTTCGCCGCGCACTTTCAGGCCATAGGCGACGTTGTCGAGCACACTTTTGTGGGGCAGCAGGCCGAAGCTCTGGAAGACCATGCTGATCTTGTGTCGACGGAATTGGCGCAGGGCCTCCATGTCCAGTTGCAGGATATCTTCGCCGTCCACCAGGATCGCGCCACTGGTGGGGTCGATCAGGCGGTTGAAGTGGCGCACCAGCGTGGACTTGCCGGAGCCGGACAGGCCCATGATCACGAAGATCTCGCCGGTGCCGATGCTCAGGGACAAATCGTTCACGCCGACCACACAACCGGTTTCGGCCAGCACCTGGTCCTTGGTCTTGCCCTGGCCCACCAGCGCCAGGGCTTCCTGGGAGCGGTTGCCGAAAATCTTGAAGACGTTTTTAACTTCTATTTTGCTGACGGTAGTCATTTGCTCGCCTCATGCCGTGGACGACCATAGGCCTGGGTAATGCGGTCAATGACCACTGCAAGAATCACGATTGCCAGCCCCGCTTCAAGGCCACGCCCGACGTTGAGGGTCTGGATGCCGACCAGCACATCCTCACCCAAGCCACGGGCGCCGATCATCGAAGCGATCACCACCATGGACAACGCCATCATGGTGGTCTGATTGATCCCGGCCATGATGCTCGGCAGGGCCAACGGCAACTGCACGCCGAACAGTTGTTGCCAGCGGTTGGCACCAAACGCGTTGATGGCCTCCATGACTTCGCCGTCGACTTGGCGAATGCCCAGGTCGGTGAGGCGAATCAGCGGCGGCGCGGCGTAGATCACCGTGGCGAAAATCGCCGGCACCTTGCCCAGGCCGAACAACATCAGCACCGGAATCAGGTACACGAAGCTGGGCATGGTCTGCATGATGTCGAGCAGCGGCATCAACACCGAACGCAAGCGGTTGCTGCGCGCCGACAGGATGCCCAATGGAATGCCGATCAGCACCGAAATCACCGTGGCGACCATCATCAGCGCCAGGGTTTGCATCAGTTTGTCCCACAGGCCAACGGCACCCACCAGGAACAGCAGACCGACGATCACCACCGTGGTTACCACTTTGCGGGTGGCGTGCCAGGCGACACCGCCGACGATGATCAGCATCAGCCACCAGGGCGCTGCGCGCAGCAAGCCTTCCAGGTTGACGATGGCCCATAGCAGGGTGTCAGAAATGTGCCGGAACACATCGCCATAGTTGGTGACCAGTGAGTCCACCCAACCGTTGACCCAGTCGGCGATGGAAAACGTAAAACTCTCAGGAAACATATCGTGCTCTCGATCCAGTGGGTTGTGGCCAGGCGCCCGGCTCGCCCCTCAGGGTAGCCGGGCACGCTTGACCTACAAGGCCGCGTCGATTTTCTTGGCTGCGTCGTCGCTCACCCATGCGTGCCAGACTTCAGGATGTTCCTTGAGGAAAACTTTCGCCAGTTTTGGCGACTCAATTCGCTCTTTAGCCATGCGCCCCAGGTTCTGGTTCAGCAAGTCGATCGGCAGGTTGACCTTCTCCAGCACGGCCACCAGTTCCGGCGCCTGCTCGTGGAAAGTCTTGGACAAGCCGACCTTGATACTCACACTTTTATCCACACCGGGTTTCTCTTCCAGCTTGACCAGGTCGACCTGGCCCATCAGCGGCGTCGGAGACCAGTAGTAGAACAGGATCGGTTCGCCACGCTTGTAGCTCGACAGCACCGCCGCATCCAGCGCCGGGCCGGTGCCTGGGCGGAAGTTGGTGTAGGTGCTTTCAAGACCGTAGCTTTTCAGCATTTCGGTGTTGTCCAGCTCACAGGTCCAACCGGCGGGGCAGTTATAGAAACGGCCCTTGGAAGGCTCTTCCTGGTCCTTGAATACCGAGGCGTATTTAGCCAGGTCGGCGATATTTTTCAGGCCCGGCGCCTTGGGCTCGAGCTTGCGCTTGGCGTCGCCTTCGATCACGTAGCGCGGCACGTACCAGCCTTCGATAGCACCGACAATAGGCGCACCGACGCCGACGACCTTGCCGGCCTTCTCGGCTTTGTTCCAGACTTCGCTGCGGCCGACCCACTCTTCGGCAAACACTTGGATATCATTGCTGCTCAGGGCGTTTTCCATGGTGATGGAGTTACCTGGCAGGCTGTCGGTTTTGCAGCCGTAGCCTTTTTCCAGCACGGTTTGCAGAATGTCGGTGAGCAACATGCCGCTTTCCCAGTTCAGACCGGCGAACTTCACCGGTTTTCCGGACTCGCACCAACCGGCTGCCTGGGCACCCGCGCTTGCGAGCAGGCCGGCGGAGAACAACGAGGCCAGCAAAGTCTTATTCATTTTCATTGTTGTGACGCTCCCAATCTTGAAATGGATTACGGCAGTCAGTAGGCATCCTGCCCCGTCCACGTCCCATCAGGCCTGTGCAGCCAGCCCGTTTGTCGTTGTTGGTATAGCGCCCTGCTCTACCGGCAGGATCAGGTGGTCGGGTACCGTGCCGTGCCATTTTTTTGCACACACGTAATACAAGGCTGCCGGCAGCACCAGACCGATAATCCAGGAAATATCCACATCACCCAGCGCGGCCACCAGTGGGCCGGTGTAGAACTTGGTGGAGATGAACGGCAACTGCACCAGCACGCCGAAGACATAGACGCTGATACCGAGCAGGTTCCAGCGGCCGTAGCGACCGTTCGGGTCGGCCAATGCCGGCACGTCATAGCGCTCACGGGTGATGCAGTAGTAGTCCACCAGGTTGATCGCACTCCAGGGCGTAAAGAACGCCAGCAGGAACAGGATGAAAGACTTGAACGCACCGAGGAACGAGTGCTGGCCGAGCAACGCGATCAGGGTTGCCGTGCCGACGATCACCAGTACGAACACCAGGCGCTGCAGGCGCGTGACCTCCAGGCGACCACGGAAGCCGCTGATGATGGTCGCAATGCACATGAAGCTTCCGTAGGAGTTCAACGTCGAGATGGTGACCTTGCCGAATGCGATGCTGAAGTACAGCAGCGCGGCGGTGGCCCCCGTACCGCTCAAGCCAACGATGTAGGCCACTTCGTGACCGGCGAACTGCCCGTTGGACATGGCTGCGGCAAACACGCCGAGGATCATCGCCACCTGCGCGCCAACGACCGAACCCGCGCCGGCGGCGAAAAAGGTTTTCACCGACGACGTCTTGCTCGGCAGGTAACGCGAGTAGTCCGCCACGTAAGGGCCGAAAGCGATCTGCCAGGAGGCCGCGAGCGACACCGCCAGCAGGAAACTGCTCCAGCCGAAGTGGCGGATTTGCAGGAGGGCGCCGATGTCGGTCTGGCTCATCAGGCGACTGAACAGGTAGACAAAGGCGATCACCCCAATGACGCTGGCGACACGACCGATGAAGTGGATCACCCGGTAACCCAGTACCGTGACCAGCACGATGACACTGGCGAACATCAGGATGCCGACACTGTCGCTGACCCCAAACAACTGGCCCAGCGCCTGACCGGACAGCACAGTCCCGGTGGCCGTGAAACCGAGGTACATCAAACAGACCAGTACGATCGGGATGGCTGCGCCATACACGCCGAACTGCACTCGACTGGAAATCATCTGCGGCAGACCCAGCTTGGGCCCTTGCGCCGCATGCAACGCCATGACGCCGCCGCCGATCAGTTGACCGATCAACAGACCGATCAACGACCAGAACACATCACCGCCCAGCACCACGGCCAAGGCCCCGGTGACAATCGCGGTGATTTGCAGGTTGGCACCCATCCATAGGGTGAACTGGCTAAATAGACGACCATGTCTTTCCGCTTCCGGGATGTAGTCGATCGAACGCCTTTCGATCAACGGGGTGGTGTCGTTTGCAGCCATGTGTGTTCAACCTCTGATGGATTGTCTTGGGTTCACCGCCGATCAAGATGTGGGAGAGGGTTTGCCCCTCCCACATTGGGTTACTTGATCATCGGCAGATTGAGGCCCTGTTCCTTGGCGCAATCGATCGCGATCTGGTAACCGGCGTCTGCGTGGCGCATCACGCCGGTGGCCGGGTCGTTGTGCAGCACGCGGGCAATACGCTCGGCCGCTTCATCGGTACCGTCGCAGACGATCACCATGCCGGAGTGCTGGGAGAAGCCCATGCCCACACCGCCGCCGTGGTGCAGCGAAACCCAGGTGGCACCGCTGGCGGTGTTGAGCAGGGCGTTGAGCAGCGGCCAGTCGGAGACGGCGTCGGAACCGTCCTGCATCGATTCGGTCTCGCGGTTCGGGCTGGATACCGAGCCGGAATCCAGGTGGTCACGGCCGATCACCACGGGTGCCGACAGCTCGCCGCGGCGGACCATTTCGTTGAACGCCAGGCCCAGCTTGGCGCGCTGGCCCAGGCCAACCCAGCAGATACGTGCCGGCAGGCCCTGGAAGCTGATGCGCTCGCGCGCCATGTCCAGCCAGTTGTGCAGGTGGGCGTCGTCCGGGATCAGTTCTTTGACTTTAGCGTCGGTCTTGTAGATGTCTTGCGGGTCGCCGGACAGCGCCGCCCAACGGAACGGGCCGATGCCACGGCAGAACAGTGGGCGGATGTAGGCCGGTACGAAGCCTGGGAAGGCGAAGGCGTCTTCCACGCCTTCTTCCTGGGCCATCTGGCGGATGTTGTTGCCGTAGTCGAAGGTCGGGATGCCCTGCTTCTGGAATTCCAGCATGGCTCTGACGTGCGCGGCCATCGACTGCTTGGCGGCCTTGATCACGGCAGCCGGCTCGGTCTTGGCGCGGGCGCGGTATTCGTCCCAGGTCCAGCCGGCCGGCAGGTAGCCGTTGAGTGGGTCGTGGGCGCTGGTCTGGTCGGTGACCATATCCGGGCGCACGCCACGCTTGATCAGTTCCGGCAGGATTTCCGCGGCGTTACCCAGCAAGGCGATGGAGATGGCCTTGCCTTCCTTGGTGTATTTGGCGATGCGTGCCAGGGCGTCGTCGAGGTCGGTGGCTTGCTCGTCGACATAACGGCTGTTCAGGCGGAAGTCGATGCTGACCTGCTGGCATTCAATGTTCAGCGAGCAGGCACCGGCCAAAGTGGCAGCCAATGGCTGAGCGCCGCCCATGCCGCCGAGGCCGGCGGTGAGGACCCAGCGGCCGGTGAGGTCACTGTTGTAGTGCTGGCGACCAGCCTCTACGAAGGTTTCGTAGGTGCCCTGGACGATGCCTTGGCTGCCGATGTAGATCCAGCTGCCGGCGGTCATCTGGCCATACATGGCCAAGCCCTTGGCATCCAGTTCGTTGAAGTGCTCCCAACTGGCCCAGTGTGGTACCAGGTTGGAGTTGGCGATCAGCACGCGCGGGGCGTTGCTGTGGGTCTTGAATACGCCGACCGGCTTGCCGGATTGCACCAGCAGGGTTTCGTCGTCATTCAGGTTAGTGAGGCTCTCGACGATCTGGTCGTAGCACTCCCAGTTACGTGCCGCACGGCCAATACCACCGTACACCACCAATTCTTTCGGATTTTCGGCCACTTGCGGGTCGAGGTTGTTCATCAGCATGCGCAGCGGCGCTTCAGTCAGCCAGCTTTTGGCGGTGAGCTTGTTACCGCGGGCCGCGCGGATTTCAACGTCACGGTATTTTGTAGGCTTGGCTTTAGAAAAATCGGTCACGACTGGACTCCTCGGCATTATGCGCGAACATGGATGGTGCGAAGGAGAGTCTTACGCACACATCTTTACTTGTACATACAAGCATATGCAATCAAGCGGCCAACTTTATGAAGGAGCACTGCAGATTTTTTTGAAGGCATGCGCAAGCCTTGAAAATCAAGACTTCGAGGGATGGCAAAATTTCTTACGAGGACGTTTTACGGGGAAGGTGTTTTGTCACGATGGCGGGGCTTTGCGCCACGCTGGGGCGTTCGGTAACAAACTGGTGCGCGGGTTGGAAACAGATTAAGACTTTTTGTACAAGGAGCGAGCTTGCTCGCTCCTACAGATGGCGACTGACGCTTAACCGAGTGGAGTCAGTTCAATCAGGCAGCAGCGGCCTGTTACAGCGATATCCAACAGGCCGGTGTTGCCGTCGATTTGCAGGCAATCGTGATGGCCCAGCGTCTGGTCCAGCACCTTTACCTCATCGGCCACGCTGAACACCAACACCGTATGCGCCGTACTGAAAAAACGTTGCACGCCATCCACCCACTGCAACCGCGCGTGGTAACGCTGGGGCGAATAGATCAGGTTGAAATCGCGGATCGGCCCTGTGATCAGACGGCATGACACTTCGCTTTCACCCTTGAACGCGAACGGCTGCAACGGCAACAACCCGCGCTGCTCTTCACCATCGACAGTCAGCACCATGCCTGCACCTTTGATCACCGTGATCACGCGCTGGTAGCCGGCGAAGGTGGAAAAGCCACCGGACTCGCCAATATCGGCAATCGACAAGCGCCAACCAAAACCATCCAGGCCAATGCCCGAGTCGCGGGTGATTTCTTCGGTGCTGCCGCCACCGTTTTTCCACGGCATGCGCACGTAATCGGTGGCGCGCCAGACTTTCACTGCACTCATTTACTGAAACGTCCTTCCAGGCTATGACGGGAACCGGGGTGGATCAAACGCGCCGCAGTCACCGGTTGGCGGCCGGACCAGGTGCGCCTGCGGATCAACAGGCACGGCTCGCTTGGCTCGATCTGCAGCAGCTTGCATTCTTCGGCATCGGCGAGGATCGCTTCGACCACATGCTCGCCTTCGGTGAGCGGCGCGACCTGGTTCAAATAAGCGTAAGGCGTCTGCTGGGTGAAATCCTGTTGCAGGTATTCCGGCGCGACCAGGGCATTGACGAATCGGTCTTCGATTTGCACGGGGATGTCGTTTTCGAAATGCACGATCAGCGAGTGGAATACCCGTCCGCCTTCGCGCATTTCCAGGGCGACGGCGCGCTCGGAGCCGGCAGCTTCTTCGCCCAGGTGGATAACCTTGCACGTGTGCCGATGACCGCGGGAGGCGATCTCATCGGCAATGTTGTGCACTTCAAACAGCGCCGACTGGCTCTTGGGCTCGGCGACGAAAGTACCGACGCCTTGCATACGCACCAGCAACCCTTCGGCGGTGAGCTCGCGCAGGGCGCGGTTGATGGTCATGCGGCTGAACCCCAGCTCGCTGACCAGCTCGCTCTCCGACGGCACGCGGTAGTGAGGCGGCCAGTTGCCGTTGAGGATTTGCTGGCTGATCATCTGTTTGACGCGGGCATACAAGGGCGCCGGACTTTCGTCCATGTGGGCAGCCAGCGAAGAGTTGGCGGGCGGAGTCGGCACAGGGAATCCTTGCAGGGGAAAAAGATGCATAGATTGCCGGAGTTTACCGAGCAGGCAAACGTCTGTATATGTATATACAAATAAACACACGACCGGGGTGCCTTGATCATGTCCGCTTTCTTTGCCGAACGCGCGCTGCTGCCTAATGGATGGGCCAACGATGTACGTCTTGAAGTCAGCGCCGATGGGCTACTGACAAAGGTTGAGGCCAATGCCAGTGCAGACGCTGCCGAACGGCTGAGAGGCCCGGTTTTGGCGGGCATGCCGAATCTGCATTCCCATGCGTTTCAGCGTGCGATGGCAGGCCTGGCGGAGGTGGCGGGCAATCCGAATGACAGTTTCTGGACCTGGCGTGACTTGATGTACCGCATGGTCGGCAAGATCAACCCTGACCAACTGCACATCATCGCGCGCCAGCTGTACATCGAAATGCTCAAGGCCGGCTACACCTCGGTGGCTGAGTTTCATTATGTGCACCACGACGTCAGCGGCCAGCCGTACGCCGACCGTACGGAGTTGTCGCGGCAGATCAGCCAGGCGGCGGCAAGCAGCGGCATCGGCCTGACATTGCTGCCGGTGCTGTACACCCACGCAGGCTTCGGCGGCCAGGCGCCGAATGACGGCCAACGCCGCTTTATCAACAGCACCGAAAATTATCTCGACCTGCAGGCGCGACTCAAGCCGCTCCTCGCCGCGCAGCCGGCACAGGAGATGGGCCTGTGCTTTCACTCGCTGCGTGCCGTCACGCCACAGCAGATCAGTGACGTCCTGGCTGCCAGCGACAAAGCATGCCCGGTGCATATCCACATCGCCGAGCAGCAAAAAGAAGTCGATGACTGCCTGGCCTGGAGCGGAAAACGCCCTCTGCAATGGCTGTACGACAATGTCGCGGTGGATGAACGCTGGTGCCTGGTGCACGCCACCCATGCCGACCGCGAAGAAGTCGCGCGCATGGCCAGGAGCCGCGCTATTGCAGGGTTGTGCCTGACGACGGAAGCCAACCTGGGTGACGGGATCTTCCCGGCGGTGGATTTCCTGGCCCAAGGCGGACGCATGGGCATCGGCTCCGACAGCCATGTGTCATTGAGCGTGGTGGAAGAACTGCGCTGGCTGGAATATGGCCAACGGCTGCGTGATCAGCGGCGTAACCGCCTGTATCGCAGCGATCAGCCGATGGTGGGGCGCACCCTGTTCGATGCCGCACTGGACGGTGGCGCCCAGGCACTGGGCCAGCCCATTGGTCGATTGGAAGTGGGCAAGCGTGCGGATTGGCTGGTGCTCGATGGTAACGATCCCTACCTGGCGACGGCGTCCGAGGACGGCATTCTCAACCGTTGGCTGTTTGCCGGCGGTGACCGGCAGGTGCGCGATGTGCTCGTTAACGGCCAGTGGGTGGTGCGTGACGGGCGCCATGCAGGTGAGGAAGAAAGCAACCGGGCGTTCACGCAAGTACTGAGAGACCTGCTCGGTTAGAAATGTGAGAGGGGGCTTGCTCCCGATAGCAGGGTGTCAGTCAACAGATGTTTGACTGATCCACCGCTATCGGGAGCAAGCCCCCTCCATCGTTTATCGAGAGCGCGCTCGGGTTACTGCGAAGTCTTCGCCATCTGCTTGTCCGACGTACGCCAGATCAACCGAGTGGTGTCATACCCCTGCTGCCGCGCCCTGCTCAGCAAGTCTTCGCGGGTATCGGCACTCACCGTCGGCGTACGCGACAAGAGCCACATATAGCGCCGGCTCGGGCTGCCGACGATGGCGGTCTTGTAGTCATCGCTGACGTAAAGCACCCAGTAATCGCCCTTGGCCACGCCAGGTAGCAGCGACGTGAACCAGTTATTGAATTCCACCCAGAGCTTGTCGGTCTTGCCCGGCACCTGCGGCGTGGCGGTGCCCTTGGCTTCTTCCCATTTCCACTCGGTCGTCAGGCAGCGGTTGAACACCGACATGTCGCCATCCGGGAGCAACGTGTAGCGGGCTTCGGACTGCGCGCAGTTGCGCTGGAAGTACATCGGCAATCGGGCCAACTCATACCAGGTGCCCTGGTAACGCTTGAGGTTGACGTTGCTCGCGGTCTTGGGTTGCAGATCATCGCCAGAATGACTGGCGCAGCCCGCCAAAAACAGGCTGGCACAAAGGTATAAAACAAAACGCATCATTCTTCTTCTCCCGCAGGCTCGCGCCCCGGTTTACTTCAGGCCTTGCCCGGAAAACATCAGAACTTTGTCACCGGCGTATTGCACGCTGATAAAGCTGTTTTTATCGCCCCACGTACAACTGGACATACCCAGTGCACCGGAACAATCGGTCGGCTTGCCCAGCAACGACTCAACCTCGGCCTTGGCCATGCCGGCCGACAGCTTCGCGTAGTTTTCTTGAGTGACCTTGCTGCAAGCGGCTAACAGCACGCAAAAAGCCAACAAGGCGAGACGGCGTAGAGACATGGAAAAGCTCCTGGAGAGACAAAGCAGCTGGGGTATCTGCCAGAAGCTTAGAAGGGAAAAGAGGTGTCTGGTTCCCAACGGGCAAAAACAAAAAAGCCCCGAAAACGCTGAAACGTCTCGGGGCTTTTTACCGTCAGGTGTTACGCCTTGTGATAAGCCGTCACACGCTCGACTTCTTCCTTCGAACCCAGGAACACCGCCACGCGCTGATGCAGGCCTTCAGGCTGAATGTCGAGGATACGCTGGTGGCCGTCGGTGGATGCACCGCCCGCCTGTTCAACCAGGAAGGACATCGGGTTGGCCTCGTACATCAGGCGCAGTTTGCCCGGCTTGGACGGCTCGCGGCTGTCACGTGGGTACATGAACAGACCACCACGGGTCAGGATGCGGTGCACATCGGCCACCATCGCAGCGACCCAGCGCATGTTGAAGTTCTTCTTCAACGGACCTTCTTCGCCTTCCATCAACTCGTTGACGTAACGCTGCACCGGAGCTTCCCAGTGGCGCTGGTTGGACATGTTGATGGCAAATTCCTGGGTGGAAGCCGGGATGGAGATGTCTTCGTGGGTCAGCACGAAGCTGCCCATTTCGCGATCCAGGGTGAAACCCTTGACGCCGTCGCCCAGGGTCAGTACCAGCATGGTCTGCGGGCCGTAGATTGCATAGCCGGCGGCGACCTGCTCGGTGCCTGGCTGCAGGAAAGCCTTTTCGTTCAGGGCTTCGTTCTGGCTCAGGTATTCATTCGGGCAGCGCAGTACCGAGAAGATGGTGCCGACCGGAGCGTTGATGTCGATGTTGGACGAACCGTCCAGTGGGTCGAACACCAACAGGTAGGCGCCTTTCGGGTATTTGCCCGGGATCTGGTAGGCATTGTCCATTTCTTCGGACGCCATACCGGCCAGGTGACCGCCCCATTCGTTGGCTTCGAGCAGGATCTCGTTGGACAGCACGTCGAGTTTCTTCTGCACTTCGCCTTGGACGTTTTCAGTGCCCATGCTGCCCAGGACACCACCCAGCGCGCCTTTGGACACGGCGTGGCTGATTTCCTTGCAAGCACGCGCCACCACTTCGATAAGGAAGCGCAGATCGGCAGGCGTGTTGTTGCTGCGGGTCTGCTCGATCAAATAGCGACTCAAGGTAACGCGGGACATGGAAGGCTCCGAAGAATGGGGGGCTTAAAAACCCGCGCAGTTTAACGCGAGTCGAGGCTTATTTCCTCTAATCAGAGGATTTAAACCCAACAGAGTTCAGGGGTTACCCTGAGGCTTGCGCAACAAACTGTAGGCCATGGCCCCCAGTGCCGCCACGCCCAACAGGAGCACAGCCCACAGACCGAACTTCTTCCAGTCGCTGCCCACTTCAGGCGAAACGGCTACGGCGGGGGTTTTGACCACAACCTCTCCCGTGACCATAGCCTGGCCCAATGTCTTGAGACGCTCAGCGCTGTAGTCGGGAATCAGCGTGGATAACGGCAAATTCGCCGCCTTCACCGAAGCATTGCCGAGCGCCAGGGTAAACGGCGGCTCGCCCCGCGCCAGGAATACCAATTGCGTGGCACGCACGGCAAAGCGCAGGGCCGGCGCTTCGACACCCAGCCCACCGCCCCGCTCGTCCACCTGCAACTTGAGCTCGGCAACGGCCACACCCGGCAACTGCAGCTCATCCTGCACCACATCCTGGCCATTGCGGGTCAGGCGATACAACAACCCATTGCTCAACGGCTGCCAGGCTTGACTGACTTCACGACGCCCCGACAAGGTCACCGGGGCCAACGTGTTGGGCTGCTTCAACTCCAGACGCAAGCGCTCGACATGCAGCCCCGTCGGCAGCTGCCAGCTGTATTCGCCGGCCTTGAGGCGCGAGCCCGACAACGGCTGCGACCACACCAACGGCATCGGCAGGCTGCTGCTGGTCGCGCTGACCAGCTTGGCCGAGGTCAACTGCGGCGCTGTCTGGCCCAGCCACACCAAACGCAGATAGCGCGCCGACTGCCCCGGCAAACTCACGTCATGCTGCTCGACCCGCTCGTCGGCAAACGACAAGCGTGCCACTTGGCCGTCACCCCAGGACTGCCAGTGCTGCAGATCATCACTGGCTTCAATGCTGAAACGCTGGAAGCCATCCTGCTCGCGGCTCCAGTCAAGGCTCAGTTGCTGCAATGGCGCCTTGATCGCACTGGCGTCCAGCACCCAACCGCGCAGCACCTGTTTTTCAGTCTTGATGGCCGGCCGAACCTCCAGCAAGGTGCCCTCGGTCGTGGATTTCATCACTACGCCGGGCAACGCCTGCTGCGTATCGGCGGCGTACAGCGGGAACCACTTCACATCGGCAACCTCACGGTTTTCAGTGCGCTGCGCAGATTGGCGCGACAACGCATAAGCCTGTGGCTCCCCGGCGGCGTTGAATACCCGCACATCACTGAGATCCGCCTGCCGCGCGCTCAGTTGCACCGCCAGCGGCAGCTCCAGGCGATACCAGGGGCCATTGCCGCTCACGGCCAGCGGCACGTGCGTGGTGAAGTCAGCCGGCCCTTCCTGCGCGTAAACCACCGAACACAGCATCCCTGCCAACAACCCACCCAGACTCAGCTTGCCCATCAAGAAGACGCTCCCTCGGTTTGAAGCACAGGTTCCGCGCGCCTGGGCGGCAGCGGTGCAAAATAGCCCACCACCAGCAACAGCCCGCCTACGCCGATAAACGATACGATCCGCGCCAGACCGCCACGGTTACTCAGTTCAACAAAGAACAGCTTGGCCACTACCACGGCAATCAGCGCCGCGCCGATCAGCCACACTTCGCGACGATGGCGCAGGTGACCGCCGATCATCAGACCGAGGGCGATCAAGGTCCAGACGATCGACAGCCCGGCCTGCACCAGCATCGACTCCAGCAACGCGTCCAAGTGAAACGGCACGCCGCCCCAATGGTGGGCGGTGCGCATCACCAAGGCCGTAAAGAACGCAAACAGCGAGCCCCCCGCGACACCCTGGGCGATCAGTTCGGCCCGCGGCCCGCGTTGCGGCGCCACACTGCGCGACCACAAGTACACCCCCAACAGCGCGAACAACAACCCCAGATCCAGCGGATTGAGCAGCGGCACATAGGGCAGCGGCCTGGCCGAGCCGTCGCTGAAGATATTCGCCAGCCAGAACCAGCCGAGCATCAACACCGCCAATGGCAATGCCGCCAGCACGCGGTACTCACGCGGATAAGCCGCTACCGGCCATGGCCAACGGCGTGGTGCGGCCGCCAACACCAGATACAGGCTTGGCAGCACGGCCCAACCCAGCCAGCGCCAGGCGTTGTACTCGCTCGACAGCAACAACAGGCCGTAACGTAGCTCCAGGGCCAGCACACCGATCAACATCCAGCAGCCAAGCACGTGAGCGATGCTCAACACCTTGCCTGGAATCACCGCAGCCAAACGACGCAGCGCAATGAAGTGCACCCCGAACACCGCCAGCCAGGCCAGCCAGCCATAGTGGGCCGCCGGGTGGTAATAGGCATGGGCGGACACCAGCAATACCAGGCCCGCCGCCGGCATCAGCAAGGTGCACAGCACACCCAACGAGGCCCAGCGCAAGCGTTCGGCCAACAGCGCCCAGATCGCCACGCTCACCGCCGCAATCGCCAGCAGGAACGGGCCTTGTATTTCATCAGGGACAAACCGCAACACTTCGCCGATCAACGCCAGCGCCCACCAGGCAGCCCCCCACACCAGCAACAGGTCGGAGAGACGTTGCAGTTTCAACACGCTAAACACCGGCGCATGGGGTTCACGCTGCAAGCGCCACGCGCCGACCAGGGCGGCAAGGCCCAAGACCATGGGGGTCCAGAAGCCGCTGTGGGCCAGAGGGCGCAAGCCGTCGCGGGTCAATGGCCCGAGCAGTTCCGGCACCGCCAGCAGGAATGAAGCGCCGCCGACCAGTTGCAACAGCAAGCCAAACACGAAGCTGACGCGCTGTTGCAGGTACAGGCTCAACCAGATGATCAACAAACCACTGGCCGCCCACACACCGCTGGCGCTTTCCCATGGCAGTACGAACAGCACCGCCAGGTTGATCAGCACCAGGCCGGCCAGCAATACCACCGACAGCCCGCGCAACAGCCGCACGTCGCTGCGAACCATGTCATCGCGCGCAGCCAGCAACATGCCGCCCACCAAGGCCAGGCCGATCAGCGAAGCCGTCAACAGGCCAGTCCAACCCGCATTGAACACCGCCGCCCCGTCACCGCCCTGCAAGCGCAACAGGAACAACGCGCCGCCCAGCAACTGCACGGCAAAGGCGGTAAACAGAAAGGTCCGCGAGCCGATGCGCAGGCCAATCAACAGCGTGACCAGACCGGCGATTGCCCAACTGATGGCCGTGCCCTGGGTCAGCCAAAACAACGGTGCGAGCAAATACAAGAAACTCAAGCCCAGGCTCGCCAATATCGGCAAGCCTTTGCGCTCCCAACCCGCCGCCTGTTCGGCCGACGCCTTGCGCAATTGGTCGAAGCTGAACAACAGAGCGGCGCCCAACAGCAATGCCCCCAGCGGTGCACCGTCAAGCAAGGTCAGCTCGCCCACCCGTAGCTCGCTGAGGAACGCCAGCGCCGCCCCCAACTGCAGCAACAGGCCAAATGCCCGCGCCAGCGGCCGCTGCTGACGCAGGCCCAGCCAGAAGATCCCTGCGCCTTCCACCGCCCAGGCTGCGGCTGTCCAGCGCGCGTCCAGGCCCAAGGGAATCGCCAGGCTGGCAAAGATCACCCCCAGCGCCAGGCAGGTTTCCGCCAGCAGCAAGGCGCGGCCGCCACTGAGCCATCGGGCCAGGCCCATGTAGATGATGCCCAGGCCCAATGCGCTGAAGGCAGCGGCAAATTCCAGATGCTGCACCAGCGCGAACTGCAGGCCGAAACCCACCAGCGGCGGGCCAAACAGCATACTGCCATCAACGTAATCGCCCTTGGCCGCCGACCAGCGCAACAACGCGCCACGGCTGTCGTCCTCGGGGGCGTCGCTCATCTCCCGCAATTTGCGGCGGGCGAACAACAGGCCAATCACCAGGTACATCAGGAAAAACAGCACCAGGAACGGCTCGGTGCTCCACAGCAGTTCCGGCGTATACGAGCGCATGCCCCAGGCAAAACCGATACCGAAGGTGCCGACGAACCCGATCAGATTTAGCAAGCGCCAAGCCTTGAACCAGGCGATGGCGAGGATGCCGGCGTTGAGCAATGCGAAATAGCTGAACAGCGCCACATGGTTACCGGCGCCGGTAGACGTAAGGATCGGCGCGGCAAAACCACCCAGCGCCGCCGCGCAAGCCAAGCCGAGAGCGTCCTGGGTAATCGCCAGAATCGCCGAGAACACCGTAACCGCCACGAGCAGGCCCAAGGCCGCGCCCGGATCAATCAGCGGGTGCAGGCGCATCGCGGCGAACACGGTCAGGTACAGCACCGCAATGCCGGTGCCTTGCAGCATCAAACCGTAGTTGCCATTGCGCAGTCGCAGCCACCAGCCCAGGCCCAGCAGGCCGATAGCGGCAGCGGCAACACCGGCATAACGCAACTCGATCGGCACCACCATGCCTTCGGTGGCATAACGAAGCAGGAACGCCAGGCCGAGAAACAGCAGCACCACGCCGACGCGCAATACGGTATTACCGCCGAACAGCCAGGTGCGCGCGCCGCTGATGGCGCGTTCGATCAGGTTAGGGCCGCGGGGAATGGCAGGCTCTTCAGGGCGAGGCGCTGGCGCAGGGGCCCAGACGTCGTCCGGCAGCGGCTGGCTCGCTTCGACGGCCAGGGTGATGGGGGTGATTTCGGCAGGCAGTTCCCAGACAAGCTCGGGCGCCTTGGTAACCGGTGCCGGCTCAGGGGCAGGCGTTTCTACGATGACAGTGTTCGTCGGCACCGGGACTTCCAGTTGCCGCAGGCGCTCACCCAATGCGATCAGCGCCTTCTGCGTGGTTTCCAACTGACTCGCCTGCTGTTGCGCCTGGGCCGCAAGCTGCGACAGGCGAATCGCCTGGCCAATGCCCAAGCCCAGCAGCGCACCGATACCCGCATCACTGAACGACTCATCGAGTGTCCAGCCGAGCACCAGGCCAATCAGCATGAAAATCCATTGCATGGTCGATATCCCTAAGCAGCCCGAGGCGGGCAAACCGGGCCTAGTATATCGACGCGCGGCCAATGTGGGAGAGGGCTTGCTGCCGATAACCGTGCACCGGTCGACATATCAGTCAACGGGCAAGCCGCTATCGGGAGCAAGCCCCCTCACATTGTGAACAGCAGTATTTAATCCAGTGCTTTCCAGATCTCGGTGGCGTACTCCCTGATGGTGCGATCCGAGGAGAACCAGCCCATCCGCGCCGTATTCAGCACCGCCGAACGCCACCATTCCTTGGAGTCATGCCAATGCGCCTCGACCCGCGCCTGGGCATCCCAGTAGGAATCGAAGTCGGCACACACCAGGAAGCGGTCGTAATTGATCAGCCCGTCGATCAACCCCACATAGCGCCCCGGGTCATCCGGCGAAAACACCCCGCCACGAATCGCCTGCAGCACATCATTGAGGCGGTGCGACCCGGCAATATCGGCGCCTGCATGGAACTCACCGGCATGCTTGCGCGCCTCCACCTGCTGCGCGCTGAGGCCGAAGATGAACATGTGCTCGGCGCCGACGCGCTCGTGCATCTCCACGTTGGCGCCGTCCATGGTGCCGATGGTCAACGCGCCGTTGAGACCGAACTTCATGTTGCTGGTGCCCGAGGCCTCGAAGCCGGCGGTGGAAATCTGCTCGGACAAGTCCGCCGCCGGAATGATGCTTTCCGCCAGGCTGACGTTGTAGTTGGGCAGGAACACCACTTTGAGCAAACCACGCACGGTCGGGTCGTTGTTGACGGTACGGGCGATATCGTTCGTCAGTTTGATGATCAGCTTGGCCTGGTGGTAACTGGCCGCCGCTTTGCCCGAGAAGATTTTTACCCGTGGCACCCAGTCAGTTTCCGGCTCGGCGCGGATCGCCTGGTACAACGCCACGGTGTGCAACAGGTTGAGCAGTTGGCGCTTGTATTCGTGGATGCGCTTGACCTGCACATCGAACATCGCCGCCGGGTTGACCGCAATGCCCAGCCGCTCGTGAATGATCTCGGCCAGTGCGCGCTTGCTGTGCAGGCGTTGCTCGGCGAAGGCTTTGCGGAAGGTTTGCTTCTCGGCAAACGGCTCCAGTTCGACCAGGCGCTCTTCGGGCTTGTCGAGGATATCGGGGCCCAGTGCTTCCACCAGCATCGCGGTGAGCTTGGGGTTGGCCTGGTACAACCAGCGGCGGAAAGTGATGCCGTTGGTTTTGTTGTTGATGCGCTCCGGGTACAGCTTGTGCAGTTCGGAAAACACCGTGCTGCGCATCAATTGGGTGTGTAGGCCGGACACGCCGTTGACGCTATGGGAGCCAAGGAACGCCAGGTTACCCATGCGCACGCGGCGGCCGTTGTCTTCTTCGATCAGCGACACCGCACGCAGCACATCGAAATCGTGGATGCCTTTGGCGCGCAGCGAGTCGATATGCTGGGCGTTGATCAGGTAGATGATCTGCATGTGCCGGGGCAGCATGCGCTCCATCAGGCCGACCGGCCAGGTTTCCAGGGCCTCGGGCAGCAAGGTGTGGTTGGTGTACGACAGCGTTTCCACGGTGACGTCCCACGCTGCTTCCCACGGAATGTCGTGCAGATCGACCAGTTGGCGCATCAATTCGGCCACGGCGATGGATGGGTGGGTATCGTTGAGTTGGATGGCGGCGTGTTCGCCCAGGCTCAGCACCGAGCCGTGCATGTTTTTATGCCGGCGCAACAGGTCCTGCAACGAGGCCGCGACAAAGAAATACTCCTGGCGCAGGCGCAACTCTTGCCCCGCTTCGGTGCTGTCGGCCGGGTAAAGCACGCGCGAGATACTTTCCGCGCGGGCGACCTCGGCCACGGCGCCCAGGTGGTCACCGGCGTTGAAGCGCTCCAGGTGCAGGTCTTCCACCGCTCGCGCGCGCCAGAGGCGCAAGGTGTTGACGCTCGCGCCACGCCAGCCGACCACCGGCGTGTCGTAGGCAACCGCGCGCACGGTTTCGTTGGGCGTCCACACCTGGATCATCTTCCCGGACGGGTCGGCCAGGGTTTCGACGCTGCCGCCAAAGCCGATTGGGTAAATCACTTCGGCCCGCTCGAACTCCCACGGGTTACCGAAATCCAGCCAGCGCTCGGTCTGCTCCTGCTGCCAGCCATCGACTATCGCCTGGCGGAACAACCCGTGCTCGTAACGAATGCCATAACCATGGCCGGCAATGCCCAAGGTTGACATGCTTTCCATGAAACACGCCGCCAGGCGGCCCAGGCCACCGTTACCAAGCGCCGCGTCGGGCTCCAGCAGGCGGATGCGTTCAAGGTCCACACCGAGCTCGGACAGCGCCTCACGGGCGATTTCCAGAATGCCTAGGTTGCTCAGGCTGTCGTAGAGCAAGCGGCCGATGAGAAATTCCAGTGAGAGGTAGTACACCCGCTTCTGGCCTTTGCGATAAATGCGCCGGGTGTGGTCCATCCAGTGGTCGACCATCTGGTCGCGGGCGGCCAGGGCAATGGCTTCGAACCAGTCATGGTCGAAGGCGTGGTCGGGATCTTTACCCACCGCGTAGGTGAGTTTGGTCAAGACAGCCTCGCGAAATGCGGCTACCTCTGCTTCTCGTGCAAGCGGTTCCTGAGACATCGGTGCGACCTCGGGCGAGATAGAAGGAGTTGCTAGAGCCTAGTCGGTCTGACAGACGGTAGACGTGCAGGTTCGGCAGTTTTTTTACTCATTCACCTTTGTGCGAATTTGATGCAGGGGTCGTGCCCGATCAGCCTTTGAGCTGAAACCCGCAAAATATTGTTCAAAAAACCACCAATCCCGGTATGATCGCGCGCCCGGACACAGCCCCACCTTTTGGAAACCCGATGAAGCCTCAACTGATCGCCGCCGCGGAACTCGACCGTCTCGAGACCTGGCAGAAATATTCCGCCCACATGTGCGGCGGCTGCGTGTCCAGCTGCTGCACGCTGCCGGTCGAAGTGAAGATCAAGGACCTGATCCGTATTGGCATCGTCGATGAGTTCGAGCGCGGCGACCCGCCGAAGAACATCGCCAAGCGTTTGCAGAAAGAAGGCATCGTCGAGCGCTTCAATTCCAAGTCCGAGATTTTTACCCTGCAGCGCATGAGCAACAACGATTGCCTGTACCTGGATCGTAAGACGCGCTTCTGCACTATTTATGACAAGCGCCCCGATACCTGCCGCAACCACCCGAAGATCGGGCCGCGGCCGGGGTATTGCGCGTATAAGCCCAAGGAAGTGGTGCGCGAAACCAAGTTCAAGACCCTCGACAAGTTCTGATCCAGGCCTTGCATTGTTTGAACGACTGTTTTTGCGAGCAAGCCAGCTCCTGGCCGTATTCATCCTGAAGAACGCGGTCGAATGCAGGAGCGGGCTTGGCTCGCGATGAGGCCGGCACAATCCCCATATTGCAGGCACAAAAAAACGCCCCCGGCCTTTCGACCGGGGGCGTTTTTCATTCAGCCTGAGCTAACTCAGTTCTTGGCTTTCTTGGCAGCGCGGGTACGCTCGCCTTCGTCCAGGATCTTCTTACGCAGGCGAATCGACTTAGGCGTGACTTCGCACAGCTCGTCGTCCTGGATGAATTCCAGAGCCTGTTCCAGGGTGAAGCGAACAGGTGGAACCAGAGCGATGGTTTCGTCTTTACCCGAAGCACGCATGTTGTCGAGCTTCTTGCCTTTGGTTGGGTTGACGCCCATGTCGTTGTCACGGCTGTTCAGACCAACGATCTGGCCGTTGTAGATCTCTTGACCGTGTTCAACGAACAGCTTGCCACGCGCCTGGAGGGTTTCCAGGGAGTAGGTCAGCGCCTTACCGGTTTCTACCGATACCAGAACACCGTTCTGACGGCCGGACATGTCGCCGGACTTCATGGTGTCGTAGCGATCGAAGATCGAGGTCAGGATGCCAGCACCGTTGGTCAGGGTCAGGAACTGGTTACGGAAACCGATCAGACCACGAGCAGGGATGTTGTATTCCAGACGCACACGGCCTTTGCCATCCGGCACCATGTTGGTCAGGTCGCCCTTACGCAGGCCCATCTCTTCCATGACCTTGCCCTGGGATTCTTCAGGGGTGTCGATGGTGACGTTTTCGAACGGTTCCTGCTTCACGCCGTCAACCTGACGGATGATCACTTCCGGACGACCAACACCCATTTCGAAGCCTTCGCGACGCATGGTTTCGATCAGTACCGAGAGGTGCAGCTCACCACGGCCGGAAACCTTGAACTTGTCAGCCGAGTCGCCTTCTTCAACGCGCAGTGCAACGTTGTACAGCAGCTCTTTGTCCAGACGTTCCTTGATGTTACGGGAGGTCACGAACTTGCCTTCTTTACCGCAGAAAGGCGAGTCGTTCACCTGGAAGGTCATGGAAACGGTTGGCTCGTCAACGGTCAGAGGCTTCATCGCTTCTACCGCGTCCGGGTGGCACAGGGTGTCGGAGATGAACAGCGAGTCCATACCGCTGATGCACACGATGTCGCCGGCCGCTGCTTCTTCAACGTCTACACGGTGCAGACCGTGGTGACCCATCAGCTTCAGGATACGACCGTTGCGCTTCTTGCCGTCAGCACCGATAGCCACGACTGGAGTGTTCGGCTTGACGCGACCACGAGCGATACGGCCAACACCGATAACACCCAGGAAGCTGTTGTAGTCCAGTGCGGAGATCTGCATCTGGAACGGACCGTCACGGTCAACCGCCGGCGCTGGTACGTTGTCGACGATCGACTGGTACAGCGGGGTCATGTCTTCAGCCATGTCGGTGTGGTCCAGACCGGCAATACCGTTCAGGGCCGAGGCGTAGACGACTTTGAAGTCCAGCTGTTCTTCGGTGGCACCCAGGTTGTCGAACAGGTCGAAGATCTGGTCCAGAACCCAGTCCGGACGTGCGCCTGGACGGTCAACCTTGTTGATGCACACGATCGGACGCAGGCCGGCTTCGAAAGCCTTCTTGGTCACGAAACGGGTTTGCGGCATAGGGCCGTCTTGAGCGTCAACCAGCAGCAGAACGGAGTCAACCATCGACATTACGCGTTCTACTTCGCCGCCGAAGTCGGCGTGGCCCGGGGTATCCACGATGTTGATGTGGTAGCCGTTCCAGTTGATGGCGGTGTTTTTTGCCAGGATGGTAATACCGCGCTCTTTTTCCTGGTCGTTGGAGTCCATCACGCGCTCGTCGTTGAGCTCGTTGCGCTCCAGGGTGCCGGATTGACGCAGGAGTTTGTCTACCAGGGTGGTTTTACCATGGTCAACGTGAGCAATGATGGCGATGTTACGTAGATTTTCGATCACTTGTGTATCTCGATCAGAGGATTCGGTGTGCTGACAGGTCGTGGCAGCGATTAACAATAGAGTCAGGCCTTGCCGTTACAGCTTGACGGCAGAGTCGGGGGGCCGGTGACGCAGGCCACAGGCAAACAGCCCCGGGCTCTTAGCTCGGTCGATAAACGCGCACATTGGCATACCCCTCACTGAGCAAATGGTGGGCATGCAGGCGACTCATCACGCCTTTGTCGCAATACAGCAGGTACTGACGGCTGTTATCCAGTTCCTTGAAACGCGCGTTCAGTGCGTAGAACGGCAGCGTTTGCACGTCGATGCCGGCAATTTCCAGCGGCTCGTCCTCAGCGGAATCCGGATGACGGATATCGATGACGATCTGACCGGCCAGAGCCTCGCTGACTTCTTCGATCTGTACATCCTGGCCCAATTCATCGATCACGCGATCGATCGGCACCAGCTTGGCATTCTCGAGCGCACGCTCCAGAACCGCCATGTCGAATTCTTTCTCTTCATGCTCCACGCGGTGACGCTTGGCGTGGGTCTTGGGGTTCACCGAAATGACCCCGCAGTACTCGGGCATGTGCTTGGCGAAGTCGGCGGTGCCGATTTCTTCCGCCAGGTCGATGATGTCCTGCTTGTGGCTGGCGATCAGCGGGCGCAACACCAGCTTGTCGGTCACGCAATCGATCAGCGACAGGTTCGGCAGCGTCTGGCTCGACACCTGGGAGATCGCCTCGCCGGTCACCAGCGCGTCGATATGCAGGCGGTCGGCAATGCTCGACGCGGCGCGCAACATCATACGCTTCAATACCACGCCCATATGACTGTTATCGACTTTGCCGAGAATTTCGCCCAACACTTCCTCGAAGGGCACGCTCACAAATAGCACGCGTTGGGAGCTGCCGTACTTCTTCCAGATAAAGTGCGCAACTTCCATCACGCCCAATTCGTGGGCACGCCCGCCCAGATTAAAGAAGCAGAAGTGGCTCATCAGGCCGCGACGCATGATCTGGTAGGCCGCCACCGTGGAATCGAAACCGCCGGACATCAATACCAGGGTCTGTTCCAGGGCGCCCAGCGGGTAGCCGCCGATGCTGTTGTGCTGGCTATGGATCACGAACAACCGTTGGTCGCGAATTTCGATACGCACTTCGATTTCCGGCGATTTCAGCGAAATTCCGGCCGCGCCGCACTCACGACGCAGTTTGCTGCCGACGTATTTCTCAACGTCCATGGAGCTGAACGGATGTTTGCCGGCACGCTTGCAGCGCACGGAAAATATCTTGCCTTCAAGCGAGTGGCCGAAGTGCTGCTTGCACTTTTCGGTGATGTCGTCGAAGTCGCCCAGCGGGTACTCATCCACCTGCAGGAAATGCGCGATGCCCGGCATGCAGCTCAGGCGCTCGGTCATGTCCTTCAAGGCCTTGGCATCGGTCACACGGGTTTCCAGCTCGAGATTGTCCCACACGCCGTTCACCACCACAGCCGGGTCCAGGTCACGGAGCACGGCACGGATGTTCTTGGCCAATTGACGGATGAAACGCGTCCGTACCGGTCGGCTTTTAATGGTGATCTCGGGGAAGACTTTAACGATTAATTTCATGGAAACAGCGCGCGCCGGGCCTGCTGAAAAAGGGGGGCGCGGATTATAGCGGAAATCGCTCAAGGTTTAACCAGTTAATATGCACTGCACTTTCGACGCACCAAAACAGGTCATTTTCTTGAGATAGCGCCACATTGCAGTGCGAGATTTATTGCATTCGAGCGAATTGCACCGTTATAGGGGCCATTTTGAGGCAAAAAGACCATGTTGGCGCACTGGCATGCAATTTGCTCTCTTGTGAGGCAGGTTGCCATGGCGGACTATCCGCGCCGGCATCACCCACATTCTAAGGGCTAACTCCACTACCCAGCCCGAAGCCACCCGGAGGACACTATGTCGAAGTCGGTTCAACTCATCAAAGATCATGACGTTAAATGGATTGATCTGCGCTTCACGGACACCAAAGGTACTCAGCACCACGTGACCATGCCGGCGCGCGATGCGCTGGATGATGCTTTCTTCGAAGAAGGCAAAATGTTCGACGGTTCCTCCATCGCCGGCTGGAAAGGCATCGAAGCCTCCGACATGATCCTGATGCCGGACGACAGCACTGCCGTTCTCGACCCGTTCACCGAAGACCCAACCCTGATCATCGTCTGCGACGTGATCGAGCCTTCGACCATGCAGGGCTACGACCGCGACCCACGTGCGATCGCCAAGCGTGCCGAGGAATACCTGAAGTCCACGGGTATTGGTGACACCGTATTCGTAGGCCCGGAGCCAGAATTCTTCATCTTTGATTCGGTCAAGTTCAAGTCCGACATCTCCGGCTCCATGTTCAAAATCTTCTCCGAACAAGGTTCGTGGATGTCCGATCAGGACGTGGAAGGCGGCAACAAAGGCCACCGTCCAGGTATCAAAGGTGGCTACTTCCCAGTTCCGCCGTTCGACCACGACCACGAAATCCGTACCTCCATGTGCAACGCCATGGAAGAAATGGGCCTGGTCATCGAAGTTCACCACCACGAAGTGGCGACTGCCGGCCAGAACGAAATCGGCGTGAAGTTCAACACCCTGGTTGCCAAGGCTGACGAAGTTCAGACCCTGAAATACTGCGTACACAACGTGGCTGACGCCTACGGCCGTACCGCAACCTTCATGCCTAAGCCGCTGTACGGCGATAACGGTTCGGGTATGCACGTTCACCTGTCCATCGCCAAAGAAGGCAAGAACACCTTCGCCGGCGAAGGTTATGCCGGCCTGTCCGACACTGCCCTGTACTTCATCGGCGGTATCATCAAGCACGGTAAGGCCCTGAACGGCTTCACCAACCCGTCGACCAACTCCTACAAGCGTCTGGTCCCAGGCTTCGAAGCTCCGGTCATGCTGGCCTACTCGGCACGTAACCGTTCCGCTTCGATCCGTATTCCTTACGTATCCAGCCCGCGCGCGCGTCGTATCGAAGCCCGCTTCCCGGACCCGGCAGCCAACCCGTACCTGGCCTTCGCCGCTCTGGTAATGGCCGGCCTGGACGGTATCCAGAACAAGATCCACCCTGGCGACGCCGCCGACAAAAACTTGTACGACCTGCCGCCTGAAGAGGCCAAAGAGATCCCGCAAGTGTGTGGCAGCCTGAAGGAAGCCCTGGAAGAGCTGGACAAAGGCCGTGCGTTCCTGACCAAAGGCGGTGTATTCAGCGACGACTTCATCGACGCTTACATCGAGCTGAAAAGCGAAGAAGAAATCAAAGTACGCACCTTCGTGCACCCACTGGAATACGAGCTGTACTACAGCTGCTGATCCGGTAGCGCTGCTTGATGTAGCGTGACGAAAAAGACCTCCTTCGGGAGGTCTTTTTTTTGCGTAGGATTCAGCTGAGCGGACACCTGATGCCCTACACGTTCACTGTAGGCGCGAGCTGGCTCGCGAAAAACGCCAGGCCCCCGCATTGCTTCAACATTTACGCGTTATCGTTAGCGACCTTCGCGAGCCAGCTCGCTCCTACAGGGGATCTCCTTTGAAATTTCGATTCGTGTTTGCCTTGATGTTTGTCAGTGCCGCCGCATCGGCCGCGCCGCCCACGCTTGAACCATTGCTCAATAGCATCGCCGAACGCCTGGCCATCGCCGACCAGGTCGCCCTGAGCAAATGGGACAGCCACAAGCCGGTAGAAGACAAAAAGCGCGAACAAGAGGTGATCGCCAGCGTGGTCGCCCAAGCCCCCGGCTACAAACTGGACACCGCCGCCGCCGAGCAATTTTTCTCGGCGCAGATCGAAGCCAACAAGCTGGTGCAATACACCCTGCTGTCCGACTGGCAGTTCCAGGGCAAGGCACCCGACGACCCGCGTCCGGATCTGGTGAAGCAGATCCGCCCGCAATTGGACGAACTGCAAAAACGCCTGCTCCGGCAACTGGCGGACTTCGCCCCACAACGCACCGACCCGCAGTGCCCGCAATGGCTGGCACAGGCCGTCCATGAACCGTTGAACGACCCGATGCGGCAACTGGCGATGATTCGCGCTACGGCCGAGCTGTGCATCTACAAAGGCTAAGGCTGTAAACCCGCTCCAGGAATGTGGGAGGGCTTGCCCCTTCCACATTTGATTTGGGTGAATTCGCTGTTTGCTGAACAAGACCCACAAAACCGCACTATATTGGTGCGCGTGGTTGCACTCTTCCCCTCTGTCCAGCCCATTTTGGTTCGAAACTTCACGATCGAGCTGGCAGAACGCCACAGTTTCGCGCCTTAACCCCCCATTCCAGAGGTTTCGCGCTTCTTTTCGGAGCCTTGGTTTGGTTTTTGCATTTTCTCGGTATCAGCGTGAGCCTCAAGCCCGCGCCTTGCTCCAAAAGAGGTCCTGATGACCATCAGCGATGCACTGCACCGTTTGCTACTCGATAACCTGACCACCGCGACCATCCTGCTCAACGACGACCTGCGCCTTGAGTACATGAACCCGGCGGCGGAGATGCTCCTGGCGATCAGCGGCCAGCGCAGCCATGGGCAGTTCATCAGCGAATTGTTCACCGAGTCGGCCGAGGCCCTGAGCTCGTTGCGCCAGGCAGTGGAGCAGGCACACCCGTTCACCAAGCGCGAAGCGATGCTCACCGCCCTCACCGGCCAGACGCTGACCGTCGACTATGCCGTGACCCCGATCCTGAGCAACGGCGCCACTTTGCTGCTGCTGGAAGTGCACCCCCGCGACCGACTGCTGCGCATCACCAAGGAAGAAGCCCAGTTGTCCAAGCAGGAAACCAGCAAAATGCTGGTGCGCGGCCTGGCCCACGAGATCAAGAACCCCCTGGGCGGTATTCGCGGCGCGGCGCAATTGCTGGCCCGCGAGCTGCCGGACGAGCACCTCAAGGACTACACCAACGTCATCATCGAAGAAGCCGACCGCCTGCGTAACCTCGTAGACCGCATGCTCGGCTCCAACAAGCTGCCGTCCCTGGCGATGACCAACGTGCATGAGGTACTGGAGCGAGTCTGCCAGCTCGTAGAAGCCGAAAGCCAAGGCTGTATCACCCTGGTACGCGACTACGACCCAAGCATTCCCGACGTATTGATCGACCGCGAGCAGATGATCCAGGCGGTGCTCAATATCGTGCGCAACGCCATGCAAGCCATCAGCAGCCAGAACGAGCTGCGACTGGGCCGCATCAGCCTGCGTACACGTGCCCTGCGCCAGTTCACCATCGGCCACGTGCGCCATCGCCTGGTGACCAAGGTCGAGATCATCGACAACGGCCCGGGCATTCCCGCGGAACTTCAGGAAACCATCTTCTTTCCCATGGTCAGCGGCCGCCCGGACGGTACCGGGCTGGGCCTGGCCATTACCCAGAACATCATCAGCCAGCACCAGGGCCTGATCGAATGTGAAAGCCATCCCGGCCACACCACCTTCTCGATCTTTCTACCCCTGGAACAAGGAGCCCCATCGACATGAGCCGTAGTGAAACTGTGTGGATCGTCGATGACGACCGTTCTATCCGCTGGGTCCTCGAGAAAGCCTTGCAACAGGAAGGCATGGCCACCCAGAGCTTCGACAGCGCCGACGGGGTGATGAGCCGCCTGGCCCGCCAGCAGCCGGACGTGATCATCTCCGACATACGCATGCCCGGTGCCAGTGGCCTGGACTTGCTGGCGCGTATCCGTGAGCAGCACCCGCGCCTGCCGGTGATTATCATGACTGCGCACTCCGACCTGGACAGCGCTGTCGCGTCCTATCAGGGCGGCGCCTTCGAATACCTGCCCAAGCCGTTCGACGTGGACGAAGCGGTGGCACTGGTCAAGCGTGCGAACCAGCACGCCCAGGAACAGCAAAACCAGGAAGCCCCGCCCACCCTGACCCGCACCCCGGAAATCATCGGCGAAGCGCCGGCAATGCAGGAAGTTTTTCGTGCCATCGGGCGTTTGAGCCACTCCAACATCACCGTGTTGATCAACGGCGAATCGGGCACCGGCAAAGAACTGGTGGCCCATGCCCTGCACCGTCACAGCCCACGGGCGGCCTCGCCGTTCATCGCACTGAACATGGCGGCGATTCCAAAGGACTTGATGGAGTCCGAGCTGTTCGGCCATGAGAAAGGCGCATTCACCGGTGCCGCCAACCTGCGTCGCGGCCGCTTTGAACAGGCCGATGGCGGCACGCTGTTCCTCGACGAAATCGGCGACATGCCGGCCGACACCCAAACCCGCTTGCTGCGCGTTTTGGCGGACGGTGAGTTCTACCGTGTCGGCGGGCATACACCGGTCAAAGTGGACGTGCGCATCATCGCCGCGACCCATCAGAACCTGGAAACCCTGGTGCATGCGGGCAAATTCCGTGAAGACTTGTTCCACCGTCTGAATGTAATCCGCATCCACATCCCGCGTATGTCGGATCGCCGTGAAGACATCCCGACGCTCGCCCGCCACTTCCTCAGCCGCGCAGCCCAGGAGCTGGCCGTCGAACCGAAGCTGCTTAAAAGCGAGACCGAGGAATACCTGAAGAACCTGCCGTGGCCCGGCAACGTGCGCCAGTTGGAAAATACTTGCCGCTGGATCACGGTGATGGCGTCCGGCCGTGAAGTGCATATCAGCGACCTGCCGCCGGAACTGTTGAGCCTGCCGCAGGATTCGGCCCCCGTGACCAACTGGGAACAGGCGCTGCGCCAATGGGCCGATCAGGCCTTGGCACGTGGCCAGTCGAACTTGCTGGACAGCGCCGTGCCGGCCTTCGAGCGGATCATGATCGAAACCGCCCTGAAGCACACCGCCGGCCGCCGCCGCGACGCCGCTGTGCTGCTGGGCTGGGGCCGCAATACCCTGACTCGCAAGATCAAGGAGCTGGGGATGAAAGTCGACGGTGGTGACGATGACGAGGGCGATGACGCCTGAATCTCAGCCCCACATTGCGTGCACCGCTTCAATGCACCATGAACCGGCATCGCGCACGATTCGAAAGCCCGTAAGCCTGGCTCTACTGGTGTTTTGAGACACTCGAAAAAACCAAAGCCCCGTATTCCGGGGCTTTGCGCTTTCTGGAAAAAATTTTCGGCACAGATTTCCAGTTCTGGCACGCGCCCTGCAATACCCCTGGTACTACCCAGTTTCGGGGACCTTGGTACAGGCAGGCCGAGAATCCCCTCTTTAACACCGAAGCCTTCGTGGCTTCACCCAGTTTTGGGAGCCCTGGTACAGGCAGGCCGGGAACTCCCTTCTTTACACCCGAGGCTTATGCGGCACAGCGCCCGCAGCAGCCGCCCGTTTTGGGGACCTTGGTACAGGCAGGCCGGGGATTCCCTCTTTTATTGCTCCTGGAGATGGATCTCCAATCGCCAGCGGCCATCGGCCTCATCCCCTTTCCACTCCCCGAGTAAGGGCCGAGCGGCCACCAGGTTCAGCAGCAAGCCGCCATCGGTCTTGCGCACGCGCCAGTTCACATCCTTGTCGTTGACCTTGAGTTGCCCCGCGGCGGCCTTGCCCTGGGCCTCGAACAGCAGCGCCACGGTGCCGTCGATATGCTCGCCGTGCAGCTTGGGTTCGCTGTTGAACCACACCACCAAGCCGTCCGCCTGTGCCTCTACCTGCTGTAACTCGACGGGATCGGACGTGGTCAGGCGGCCGATCATCAAGCCAATCATCAGACCGACAATCGCTAAAGAGCCCATGACCCGCGGCAATAGCTTCGGCCTTGGGTCGTCTTCAGGGGTAGAATGCAGCGCATCTTTGCCTTCGGAGCCGTGCATGTTTCACGTCATCCTTTTTCAACCAGAAATTCCGCCGAATACCGGCAACGTTATCAGGCTGTGCGCCAACAGTGGCTGCCACCTGCATTTGATCGAACCGCTGGGCTTCGACATGGACGACAAGCGTCTGCGCCGCGCCGGTTTGGACTACCACGAGTACGCCACCCTCAAGCGTCATGCTGACCTCGCCAGTTGCCTGGAAAGCCTGGGCCACCCGCGCCTGTTCGCGTTCACCACCAAAGGCTCGCGGCCATTTCATGATGCCAGCTTTGCCGAAGGCGACGCCTTCCTGTTCGGCCCGGAAAGCCGTGGCCTGCCGGCCGATGTACTCGACGCCCTGCCCGACGGCCATCGTCTGCGCTTGCCGATGCGTGAGGGCTGCCGCAGCCTGAACCTGTCGAATACCGTAGCCGTGGCTGTCTATGAAGGCTGGCGGCAACTCGGTTTCAAGTAATACACAAACAAATGTGGGAGGGGGCTTGCCCCCGATGACGGAGTGCCAGTCGACACTTATGTGACTGGTCCTCCGCTATCGGGAGCAAGCCCCCTCCCACATTGGGTTCGAAATTACTGAACCGTCGACGAACCTTCCTGTTGCATGCGCTGCAGCTCTTGAGCGTACAGGGCATCGAAGTTCACCGGAGCCAGCATCAGCGCCGGGAACGAGCCACGGGTAACCAGGCTGTCCAGGGTCTCACGGGCATACGGGAACAGAATGTTCGGGCAGAAAGCACCCAGGGTGTGGCTCATTGACGCTTCGTCCAGGCCCTGGATCAGGAAGATACCGGCCTGTTGCACTTCAGCGATGAAGGCCACTTCGTCGCCGTTCTTGACGGTTACCGACAGGGTCAGCACGACTTCGTGGAAGTCGGCTTCCAGGGCTTTCTGGCGGGTGTTCAGGTCCAGCGCAACGCTTGGGGTCCATTCCTGACGGAAGATGGCCGGGCTTTTCGGCGCTTCGAACGACAGGTCACGCACGTAAATGCGCTGCAGCGAGAATTGTGGGCCTTGGGCTTCTGCCGCTTCGGTGTTCTGTTGGTCAGTCATCGCAGATCCTTCTTAATCTTGGGGTCTTTTAGGGTTTGGGAGTCAGCCGAGCAGCGCATCGAGCTTACCGGCGCGCTCCAGAGCGAACAGGTCATCGCAACCACCGATGTGCCTGGCGCCGATCCAGATCTGCGGCACGGACGTGCGCCCCGCTTTCTGGGCCATTTCGGCACGCACCTGAGGTTTGCCGTCGACCTTGATCTCTTCGAAGGCAACGCCCTTCTTCTCAAGCAGGGCCTTGGCCCGCATGCAGTAAGGGCACCAATCGCTGGAATACACGACAACCTGGCTCATATCACTTCACCAGCGGCAGGTTATCGGCCTTCCAGCTGCCGATACCGCCGGACAGTTTGGCGGCGGTGAAACCGGCCTTGAGCATTTCGCGGGCGTGGGTGCCGGCGTGCTGGCCTTGGGCGTCGACCAGAATGATGGTCTTGGCTTTGTATTTTTCCAGCTCGGCCAGGCGTGCGATCAGCTTGTCCTGCGGAATGTTCAGGGCGCCAACGATGTGGCCGCCGGCAAAATCCTTGGCCGGGCGAATATCCACGACAACGGCTTCATCCTTGTTGACCAGCGCGGTCAGCTCCGACGTGCTCAGGCTGCGGCCACCGCGGCTCATTTCATGAGCGATCAGCAGCGCCAGCAGGATGACAAAGGCACCCGCGAGCAGGTAGTGGGCAGTGGCAAATGCAATCAGGTGATCAACCATCAAGGAGGTTCCAGGGCGTTAAAATGGCGGTAAGTATACACAGCCGCCAGGGGGGGCCAACCCCCGTAAAGCGGTGACGTGGTGGGAACTTCGCTTTAAACTGCCACTCCCTTTTCAATTGTCTTCCTTTATTAGCGCCACGAGAGGATCTATGACTACTACGCCTAAACCTTTGGTCCTGATAATTCTCGATGGCTTCGGACACAGCGAAAGCCACCACGACAACGCCGTGTATTCGGCCAACAAGCCCGTGCTGGACCGCCTGACCGCCACTGTGCCCAATGGCCTGATCTCCGGCTCCGGCATGGACGTGGGCCTGCCGGACGGTCAGATGGGCAACTCGGAAGTCGGCCACATGAACCTCGGCGCCGGACGAGTGGTATACCAAGACTTCACACGTGTGACCAAAGCGATTCGCGATGGCGAGTTCTTCGAGAACCCGACCATCTGCGCGGCGGTGGATAAAGCAGTCGCGGCCGGCAAGGCCGTGCACTTCATGGGCTTGCTCTCCGACGGTGGCGTTCACAGCCACCAGGATCACCTGGTCGCCATGGCCGAACTGGCCTTCAAGCGCGGCGCCGACAAGATTTACCTGCATGCCTTCCTCGACGGCCGCGACACCCCGCCGAAAAGCGCGCAATCGTCCATCGAACTGCTGGACGCCACCTTCGCCGCCCTTGGCAAGGGCCGCATCGCCAGCCTGGTGGGCCGTTACTTCGCCATGGACCGCGACAACCGTTGGGACCGCGTGTCCCAGGCTTACAACCTGATCGTCAATGGCCAGGCCGAATTCAACGCAGCCACCGCACAGGAAGGTCTGCAAGCTGCATACGAGCGTGGCGAGAGCGATGAGTTCGTCAAAGCCACCACCATCGGTGAGCCGGTGAAAGTGGAAGACGGCGATGCCGTGGTGTTCATGAACTTCCGGGCCGACCGTGCCCGCGAGCTGAGCCACGTGTTCGTCGACAAAGGTTTCAAGGACTTCGAGCGCTCGCGCCAGCCCAACGTCGAGTTCGTGATGCTGACCCAATACGCCGCCAATATCCCGGCCCCCTCGGCATTTGCGCCGGGCAGCCTGGAAAACGTGCTGGGCGACTATCTCGCGAAAAACGGCAAGACCCAGCTGCGCATCGCCGAAACCGAGAAATATGCCCACGTGACCTTCTTCTTCTCCGGTGGCCGCGAAGAGCCGTTCCCAGGCGAAGAACGCATCCTGATCCCGTCACCGAAAGTCGCCACCTACGACCTGCAACCGGAGATGAGCGCGCCGGAAGTGACCGACAAGATCGTTGATGCCATCGACCACCAGCGTTATGACGTGATCGTGGTCAACTATGCCAACGGCGACATGGTTGGCCACAGCGGCAACCTGGAAGCAGCGATCAAAGCCGTTGAATGCCTGGACACCTGTGTCGGCCGTATCGTCGACGCCCTGGAAAAAGTCGGTGGCGAAGCGCTGATCACTGCCGACCACGGCAACTGCGAACAGATGTCCGACGAATCGACCGGCCAGGCCCACACGGCACACACCACCGAACCGGTACCGTTCATCTATGTCGGCAAGCGCGACCTGAAAGTACGCGAAGGCGGCGTGCTGGCGGACGTGGCACCGACCATGCTCAAGCTGATGGGGCTGGAGAAGCCTAAAGAGATGACTGGGACGTCAATTCTGGTCTGAAGTTTGGGGGTTGCTCAAAGCGAGTAGCACGTCAACACTGGACCTGAGCGCGAAACCAGTTGCCTCCAGCGGCAATAACTGGCGTAGGAACCCCGTTGATGGCTGGACGTCAGCGTAGGGTGAGACCTCCACCTCCCTGCTTGAGGGTGTGTATATGAATATCAAGCGCGCTAACTTAGGGCAGTTCGAGAGAGCTGCCCTTTTCTTTGCCCGTTATAAAAGTTGGTAGCGCTTGTACGGCAGCTCTCCATGACGACGCGTGTTCAGTGCCTTGGCGTCGGTCTGCATGAAATTCCACAATACATTGCCTGCTCGGATATTCACGACAACCAGCATTTGCCGCTTGGTTTCATAAGCTCCAACGAAAAGCCCGATCGAGGCTTCGCAGGTCGGGCAACTCGTAATCGAGCCAGGTTTGCTAAATGCCAGTCAGTTAAGGATGAGCATAGTCACTGTGGCGAGGGAGCTTGCTCCCGCTGGGTCGCGAAGCGGCCCCAGATTTGGACTTGAAAAGACTGGGCCTGCTACGCAGCCCAACGGGAGCAAGCTCCCTCGCCACAAGTTACTCGTTG
>NZ_JALMFA010000023.1:0-88130 GCF_023242545.1 Pseudomonas sp. MWU13-2517
GAAATTTTCACCGGCACTCCCAATAAATTTGCACAGTTATTTCTGAACCAGACCACTAGAATAGGCACCTAACCTTTTTAGAGTCTGAGCCCTACTTATGCCCGATCCGGCTGATACCCTTGAGGTGTCGGATTTACCACTGGACGACCTGGTGGCATGCCATGAGTGCGACCTGCTGATGCGTAAACCGGCGCTCGTCCTCGGTGAAAAAGTCCAATGCCCACGCTGCGGATATGAGCTGTACGCTCACCGCCACAATGTCGTGGAGCGAAGCCTTGCCTTGGTAATTGCCGCACTATTGCTGTACGTACCCGCGAACTTTTTACCTATCATGCAGCTCAATCTACTTGGGCAATCCTCCGAAGATACCGTATGGAGTGGCGTAGTCGGTTTGTTTGATACCGGCATGCAAGGCGTCGCGGTTGTGGTGTTCTTGTGCAGCATGGGCATTCCCCTGCTCAAATTGCTCTGCCAGCTTGCCGTGTTGCTCAGCATCCGCTGGAAGATCGGCCGCAGCTATGGGTTGTTGCTCTATCGCATTTACCATCATCTGAAAGATTGGGGGATGCTGGAGGTCTACTTGATGGGCGTGCTCGTGGCGATCGTCAAACTCGCCGACATGGCCTCCATCACGATCGGCCTGGGGCTCGTCTGCTTCGTCAGTCTATTAATCGTTCAAGTGCTGCTTGAGGTGGTGATGTCGCCCCACCAGATCTGGCAGGCGCTGTCTGGAGAGGATGATCATGCGAGCGATTGACGCGGGCATTCTGATTTGTACCGAATGCCACGAACTGAACAAGCAAGAGTCGGACACCGATGAGCAGCTTTGCACGCGTTGCGGCGCGTTGATCCACGCCCGGCGCCCCAACAGCCTGACACGCACATGGGCATTGCTGATTACCGCGGCCATCCTGTATATCCCCGCGAATCTGTTGCCGATCATGACCATCAATACCCTTGGGCAGGGCGATCCCAGTACCATCATGGCCGGTGTGATCCAACTGGTGCAGCACGGTATGTATCCCATCGCGGCCGTGGTGTTTATCGCCAGCATTCTGGTGCCAACATTCAAGTTGGTGGGTATCGGTCTGCTCCTGTTTTCGGTGCAGCGCCGTCAACCGCTGTCCGCGCAACAACGCATTATCATGTACCGCTTTATCGAATTCATTGGACGCTGGTCCATGTTGGATATCTTCGTGATCGCCATTCTGGTGGCGGTTGTAAACTTTGGGCGACTTGCCAGTGTCGAGGCCGATCTCGGTGCCGCAGCGTTCGCCAGTGTGGTGATCTTGACGATGCTTGCCGCAGTAACTTTTGATCCCCGACTGATTTGGGATAACACGGAGTCGGACGACGACCATGAGTGATTTGCCTAAAGCTAAAACCCGCCCAGCCTCCAACTGGTCGGCCATTTGGGTGTTGCCCCTGATTGCCCTGATCATCGGTGGCTGGTTGGGATGGCGTGCCTATACCCAACAGGGCATCGAGATCCAAGTCCGTTTTGAAAGCGGCGAAGGTATTCAGGTCAACAAGACCGAAGTGGTCTACAAAGGCATGACCGTGGGCAAGGTCAAAACCTTGGCCCTGGATGACGAAGGCAGCAATCGCGGTGTGATCGCTACCATCGAAATGAACAAAGACGTTGAGCAATACCTCAAGACCAACACGCGCTTCTGGCTGGTCAAACCCAGCGTCACTCTTGCCGGTATCACCGGTCTGGAAACCCTGGTCTCGGGTAACTACATTGCCGCCAGTCCGGGTGATGGTGAGCCCACCCGCAAATTCAAGGCGCTTTCTGAAGAGCCGCCGTTATCCGACGCCAAGCCCGGCCTGCACTTGACCCTCAAGGCCGATCGGCTCGGCTCGCTGAATCGTGGCAGCCCGGTGTTCTACAAGCAGATCCAGGTCGGCCAGGTCAAAAGCTACCTGCTTTCCGAAGACCAGAGCACCGTCGAGATCAAGGTCTATATCGAACCGACCTACGCCAACCTGGTGCGCAAACATACGCGTTTCTGGAACGCCAGTGGCATCAGCATCGACGCCAACCTCTCCGGTGTGAAGGTGCGCAGCGAATCCCTCTCCAGCATCGTCGCCGGAGGTATCGCCTTCGCTACGCCAGAGAATCGCAAGGACAGTCCGCCGACCGACCCGAGCCTGCCATTCCGTCTTTATGAGGATTTTGATGCCGCCGCGGCCGGCATCAGAGTCAAGGTCAAACTCACCGATTTCGAAGGCTTGCAGGCCGGACGCACCCCAGTCATGTACAAGGGCATCCAGGTCGGTAGCCTGAAAACCCTGAAGATCGACCCCAGTCTTTCCAGTGCGAACGCTGAACTGACCCTTGACCCACTTGCCGAGGACTATCTGGTGCAGGACACCCAGTTCTGGGTAGTCAAGCCATCCATCTCCCTGGCGGGTATCACCGGTCTGGAAGCCCTGGTCAAAGGTAACTACATCGCCATCCGACCTGGCGACAAAGGCGGCGCGCAGCAGCGTGAGTTCATCGCTCGGGCCAAAGCGCCGCCGTTGGACCTGCGCTCCCCAGGCCTGCACATGGTGCTGCTCACCGATAACCTCGGCTCCCTGGATGTGGGCAGTCCGATCCTCTATAAGCAGGTCAAAGTCGGCTCGGTGCAAAGCTACCAGTTCTCGCGCAAGAACAAGCAACTGGTGATCGGCGTACATATCGAGAAGGAATACGAAAATCTGGTCAACGGTTCGACGCGTTTCTGGAACGCCAGCGGCGTCACCCTGACCGGCGGTCTGACCGGCGGCATCCAGGTGAAGAGTGAATCCCTGGCCAGCCTGATGGCGGGCGGTATTGCCTTCGAGACCCCGGAGCCCAACGTACCACTGAAAAAACGTATCCCGCGTTTCCGTCTGTTCGCCGACCGTGAAGCGGCCAATCAACATGGCACCCTGGTGACCATCAAGGTTGATCGTGCCGATGGACTGCGTCCCGGCACACCGGTGCGTTACAAAGGGTTGGACGTGGGCAAGATCGAGAGCGTCGACCTCAGCGCCGACATGCAGTCAGTATTGCTCAGCGCACGTATCACCCAAGTGGCTGATCGGATCGCGCGCACCGGTAGCCAATTCTGGGTGGTCAAGCCTGAGCTGGGCCTGATGAAAACGTCGAACCTGGAAACCCTGGTCACAGGCCAATACATCGAAGTGCAACCGGCGGCGAAAAACGCCGGTCCGCAGAAGAGTTTCGTCGCGCTGGACCAGCCACCTGAAGCCGCCCACCAAGAGGCTGGCCTGAGCCTGACACTCAGTGCCGCACGCCGTGGTTCGTTGAAGGAAGGCGTGCCGGTCACCTATCGCGAAGTTACCGTCGGCAAAGTAACGGGCTACGAGTTGGGCCAGACCGCGGACCGTGTCCTCATCCACATCCTGATCGAGCCCAAGTACGCGCCACTGGTACGCAGCGGCAGCCGCTTCTGGAACACCAGTGGTTTCGGGCTCGACTTCGGGCTGTTCAAAGGCGCGACGGTGCGCACTGAATCCCTGGAGACGTTGGTCGCCGGCGGCATCGCCTTTGCCACGCCAGACGGCGAGCGCATGGGCAACGCTGCACGGCCGCAACAAACCTTCCCGCTCTTCGACAAGTTCGAAGATGAATGGCTGACCTGGGCACCTAAGATCCCGCTCGGCAAGTAGACCGAGGCGCGGCTTTCGCGGGCAAGCCCGCGATAGGGCCGTAAGAACAAACCACATTCCAAGCCTACAAAAAAGGCCGCGATCCATAAGATCGCGGCCTTTTGCGTTTCAGAGCCGTGGATTAAACCTCATCCAACTCCGGCTCATCCGCCTGCACATTCACCGTGGCTTTCACCACATCGTGACGACGGATGTACTTCCAGTCCGCCTCATCGATGTAGATTCCATTCGGCCCGCTGCCGCCTTCGAGGTCGATCGCCACTTGAGCGGACACCTGCGGCTTCACACTCGCCAGGATCGGCACGAAGCCCAGCTGCAAGCTGGTTTCCAGCAAGGCGGCCTGGTTCTTCTCGTCGATGTCCGCCGCCTCGTCGAGGTAGTACGGCAAGCGCACACGTCCGGCCTGGTCGCGGTCCATCAAGTGCAGCAACAAGTACATGTTGGTCAGCGCCTTGATGGTCATGGTGGTGCCGTTGGACGCCGCGCCATCGATGTCGGTGTGAATCACCGGCTGGCCGTGCACCTTGGTGATCTCGAACGCCAGCTCGAACAAGTCCTTGAGGCCCAACTGGTTATGGTTGGCGGCTACCAGGCGGGCCAGGTATTCCTTGGCCTCTTCGTTCTTGTTGTCTTGCTCGGCGCTCTGGCTGAGGTCGAAGACCGACAGGGTCTCGCCCTCTTCGTACTGACCGGCACTGTGAATGATCTGATCGATATGCTTGAGCGCTTCCTTGTTCGGCGCCAGCACGATGCGAAAGCTCTGCAGGTTGGACACCTGGCGCTTGTTGATCTCGCGGTTGAACAACGCCAACTGGTGTTCCAGGCTGTCGTAGTCACTACGGATATTGCGCAGGGTGCGTGCGATATCGGTGACCGCCGCACGGCGCGCCTTGCCCAGCGTCAGCGCTTCGTCGGTACGGTGCGCATAGGCGTTGATCAGCAGCTGAAGGCGACGTTCAACGTCATCCTCGCTGTCGAACTTGGCCACACCCTTGAGGCGTACCTGCGCATACAACGCTTCGATCTGGCCATCAGCGCGCAGCAAACCTTGCCAGCTGTCCTGATAGTCATTGAGCAGCGGCAGCAGGTTGTCCATAGAGTCGTCGACCGGGTCCATGAACGGCGTGCCGAACGGCAAATCCGCCGGCAGCAGCTGACGACGACGCAAGGCGTCATCCAGCGTACGCTGCTTGGCTTCCATATCCGCGATCTGACGGCCGACCAATTGCAACTTGGCCGACAGTTGCTGAACGCGTTCGGTAAAGGCATCGCTGGAGCGCTTCAACTCATCCTGGGCCGCTTCCATCTGCGCCAGGTTTTCCAGCTTCTCGCCTTCTTCGGCACTCAGGGTTTGTGTGCGGCGGAAATCTTCCAACGCCTTTTGTGCATCCAGTACCTGTTGGTACAGCGCTTCGGTCTGGGTCTTGCTCGCCGCGCGGTCAGAGGCTACTGCCTGCTGCGTCTTGAGCTGCTTGAGTTCTTTTTCCAGGCGTTCTTTCTGGTCGCGCAATGCTGCGCGATCCGCCAGGGCTTGCAACGCCGGTGGTTCGATGTGGGAGATGTCGATAGACAGCCCCGGCACTTCGAAGCGCTCGCCCTTGAAACCATCGAGGATCTGCTCCAGGGATTTGACCCACTGGCCGTCCTCGTCCAGCGTGATGCCATGCTCACCCAACGGCAGGCTGAATAGCGAACTGTTGAACAGGCGCATCAGACGTTCAACATCCTGCTGTGAGAATTCTTCACGCAGTTTGGCGTAGCTGTTGTTGTCCGCGTGGTCGAGTTGCTGCCTGACCGACTTCAAGCGTTTTTCCAGGTCCCGCAGACGCTCGTCCAAATCCTCGGCGCTGAATTGTCGCGACTGCGCCAGGGCACCGGCCAATTCATCGTGGGCGTCCTTGGCTGCCAGCAGTTGCTGCTCCAGCACCCTGACGTCATCGACCAACGCAAAGCGATGCTTGAGCACCGACAATTCGCCCAGCCAACGCTGAATGCCGCTGATTTCCCGCTCCAGGCGCATCAGCTCCTGGGTGCCGCCACGCTGGTCGTTCTGCAGCGCATCCTGCTCGTTGCGGTAGTGCTCGGCCTGGATCGTCAGCTCCTCCTTGCGCGCACTGGCGTAGTCTGACCAAGTGCCCAGCAACGAATCCAGCAGTGGCGACAGGCGATGCAGTTTGCCCCGCAGGATATCGCGCTGCTTCACGCCATTGGACAGGGCTTCGACCAAAGGCCCGGCGGCCACCAGCGAGTTGTAGTCCTGTTCCATGCGGCGCACATCACGGAAGGCTTCTTCGCACGCGGCGATGTAGTCGACACTGCCCGAACGCAGGCTGTGTTCGAACGCATCGAGGAACAATTGCTTGAGCTTGGCCGCGGTGATTTCGCGCATGTGCAGCAGGTTGATAAACAGTGCCCTGAAAGTCTTCAGGCTCTGTTCGCTGGTGGAGCGCAGCGGAATCAGGGTCAGGTCCAGCGGGATCGACGTGTGGCCGCCCACCAGCAAGCGACGCAGTTCATCGGGTTTGAGTTCGTAGGCTTTCAGGCCTTCGCGCTCAAGGTTGGTGAACAGCTCTTTCTGGCGCAGGCAGGTGTCGTTTTTCTGGTAGTGAGCCAGGTCCAGCTTACCGGCATAGGCAAAGAACTGGTGCCCGAAACCACCCCCCGGGCCACGTCCGACCACGCCGATGACGTGTGGGCCGTGGGGCAGGGCGACTTCCACGAGAATGTAGCTGGTGTCACTGGCGAAGTAGAAACGTCGCGATTGTTCCAGGGTGTACTTGCCGAAACTCATGTCCGACATGCGCGCCAGGATCGGGAACTGCAACGCGTTGATCGACGCCGATTTGCCCAGGTTGTTCGCACCGTACACCGACAGCGGTTCTTCCAGCGGGAACAGGCCCAGGCTGTATCCGGCGGTGTTCAATAGGGCGAAGCGGCGGATGCCGTAGCGTTCCTTACTCATGCGTCGGTCTCCTGTTCTTCTGCAATGGCACGAGCCAGAGCGTCTTCTTCGCTTTCTTCGGCAAAGTCACTGAGGTCCAGCGGGTCATCGGTTTTCAGCAGTTTTTCATCGCTGTCTTCGTCGATGATCACCGGTGCCGGCAATGGCAACACGCTGTGGATGCTGGCGGCCAGGTCGCGGTCCTGCTGTACCGACAGGCACACATCAAGGAACCGGTGCATCGGCGGCAGGAAGCGGTATACGCCGTTGTCTTCGCTGGCAAAACCCAGTTGGGTCATGCGGCGCATGATTTTTTCTTCGAGCTCTTCCTGGGTCTGCACTTCGGCCTGCATGAACAGGTCACGGTACTTCTCCAGCAATGACGGCAGCTCATCGCGGCCCAGGCTGCCACCGTCGAGCACGGCGATCGGGTCACGGCCCTGGTCGGCCAAATGCTCGACGATGATGAAGGTGAACAACGCCAGGCGCTGCGCGGTCTTGTTCACTTGCGCGGCAGCCACGGCGGTGTCCGGCACGAAGTAGTAGAAACCCCGGGTATCGCATACCAGTTCAAAGCCCAGAGCCTTGAACAGCGTGCGGTACTGGTCCTGGAAATTCGACAGTTGTGCGTACAGCTCCGGGTCGCGGCGGCTGACGTGGTAACCCTTGAACAGCTCGCGAAAAATCGGCGCCAGCTGGGACAGTTCGGATAGATCAAGATGCATAAGGCGTGCTCGCAGAATTCTCGACGGCGTCAGGCGCAGCCGGGAGCAGGGCGAATGAGCGCAGGCTGACCTGATGCTCGTGTGTGTGGTATTCGCGACGTTCCAGGCGCTCGCGCTTGAAGCGTTTCTCGCGGGACAGGCGCGAGAACCAGTACAGCAACTCGTCGGTGGCACCGTTCGGTTCCTGTTCCAGCAGCCAGGTCATCAGGTCCGGCATCGGCAGCGCGTCCTCGCAGCGTTCGAGCATTTCCTTGACCGTGCGTGGTGCGCGCGGGGCTTCGCCTTTGTGGGATTTATGCGCCTTGGGGAACCGCGCCGGTTTCGGTTCGAAGTTCGCCAGCGCGTAGACATAGGCTTCCACCTGGCTCGCGCTGCCGAGGAAAGTGCTCTGCGGCCGGGTAAACATCGGCAACGCCGCCTGCGGCACCGCGTCCAGCCCTTTTCGGCGAATCGCCGACAAGGCCAGCGCCGCGCCACGGGTCACGGCGTTGTGCCGACGGGCTTCCTCGCGCAACGGCAACAGCAATTCCCGCGCATGACGCAAGGTCAACTGGGCGCTGGTCTGCATTTCGAGGATGCGCGCGTGGGTACGCAGCAACATGTCGTCATCAACCAGGTGACCGAGACGCTGTTGCTCGGTGAGCATGCGCAACAGCACATTCTCGACCTTGCGCACGCCCTGTTCGAATGCGCCGTCGGCGTTCACCAGTTGGATCATCGGTTCGACGTATTCATCCCAGGTCGCCAATACCTCGGCGTAACGCTGGCGCAGCGGGATCTGCCGGTCGCTGGTCTTGGCGCGGTCGGCCACGGCGGCCAGGGCCTGTTCGTCGTTGGCGAGCTTTTTCAGCACGTCACGCACGCGCATGTCGAGCAGGCGCAGTTGGCGGGCCAGGTCGTGGCCGTCGCGGATGTCGAAGGCGTCCTGGATGTAGCCTGCCAGGCGCTCCAGATGGCGCAGGTAGGCTTCGATTTCCAGGCACAGGCCAAGCCGGTGCTCCTTGCGAAGGTAAGCCAGGAAGTCATGGATCTGCGCATTGAGCTCGAAACGGTTCGGGCTCTTGGCGACAGGCACCAGGATATCCAGGCGAATCCATACGTCCAGCAGGCTGGTGATGTCCTGGGGCGTGCTGTCCAGTTGTTGGGCGGCCAGTTGCGCGCGCAGCTCGCTCAGGCTCAAGGTGCCTTGGTCGAAGTGTTCACACAGTGGCTCAAGTAAGGCCCAGTGTTCGGCGAGGGCGCGTAGGACGCGCTTGGGTTCGATCATGGGAATGGCCGGCTGGTTGGCGATTAAAAGTCGCGATTGTACTGCATCAGGCGCGGGATTTATCCACAGCCGGTCAGTGCGCAGTGGGCGATTGTTGCCGAACAGCGGTAGAATCCCCGCTCTTTACTTATCCACAAGTGGCCGAGCTGTGCTTATCGAGTCCCGACGTCGTGCTTATTTGACCGCCATGCAAGTGGTCAACTGGCTGCCCCGCACCGAACTGCCGTTTGCCGCGCCGTCGCGGCCGGAGTTGTTGCAGGCGCTTGAGCCTTATGAGTTCGAGTCATCGGGCGAGGAAGCCGCGGCGCCGGTACCGGTGGTCAAATCCGTAGCCGAAGCGCGGCCTGTGGTGGAGCGAGCGAAGATCGAAGTGCCGCGCCCTTCGCCGGTGTCCAAACCGGTGGTGGCCGAGGAAGCGGTGCCGGTGGTCAAGGCTCCGGTGGTGCCGCCACCGCGCTTTGCCCTGCAGTTGCTGCGTGCCGGGCGTTGCCTGTTGCTGGTGGAACTGCCCACCGGCGAACGTTTCCAGACCCGCGACCCGGCCTACATATTGCTCAAGGACATGCTGCGGGCTGCCGGCCTGCCCGACAGCCCGCAAATCGTCGGCGACCCGGTGCGCTGGCCACTGCTGGTACGCGGCACCATGGACCAGGGCCCGGAAGCTGCGCGGGATTTTGTGCAAGGCTTCGTGTCGGCCCGCCTGGAAGACGAGCCCTGTGTGTGCCTGTGGCTGATTGGCCTGCCTGCCGTGCGTTTCGCCGGCGAGGCGAATGCCGAAGCTTGGTACCGCGAGTTGCAGGTCGAGGGCCTGGGCTCGGTATGGGCCCTGCCGGGCCTAGAATTATTAATGGAAGAGCCACAGCGTAAGGCTGATGTCTGGCAAGCCATGCGCCGGCTGATGGCGCGCTGGAAAACGACTGATGAGTGAGGCTTTATCTTTCCGCCCGATGACCGAGGCCGACCTCGACGCGGTGCTGAAAATCGAATACGCGGCGTTCAGCCATCCCTGGACCCGCGGGATTTTTCTTGATGGGCTGGGCAAATACCAGATCTGGCTGATGTTCGAAGGTGAGCAGCAAGTGGGCCACGGCGTGGTGCAGATCATCCTTGATGAAGCGCATTTGCTGAATATCACCGTCAAACCGGAAAACCAGGGCCGCGGCCTGGGGTTGGCGCTCCTGGAACACTTGATGTCCCGTGCCTATGCCGCCAATGCCCGGGAGTGCTTCCTGGAGGTGCGCGACAGCAATACAAGCGCCTTTCGCCTTTATGAGCGGTATGGCTTCAACGAGATCGGTCGGCGTCGGGACTACTACCCCGCCGTGGGTGGCCGTGAAGATGCGGTGGTCATGGCCTGTACGTTGGTCGATTAGGCACACCGTCCCATGTGGGAGGGGGCAAGCCCCTCTCACATTCAGCTCGGCAGCGCTTCAGCGCTTCTCGCCGACGGGGTCCAGGTCCGCCAGTTCTGCTTCATCCAGGCCATTTCCACCGCCGATCTCTGCTTCATCGACAATGCTCAAGTCAAAGTCAGCCGGATTATCTTCACCTTCCTCCCGCGCATCCCGCGCGCCATCCTCACGGATCAGTGTTTCCGGGCTCATGTCATCGTCAGTCGGTTCATGATTGTTGGTAGAGGCTTCGGTCAGCCCGGCTTCACGCGCACGTTCATCACCGATGTGGGTAGAGGGTTCATCCTCGTCAAAGTCCAGTTCGCGCATTGAGCCCATGCGGTCTTCGTTGTCATCAATCGGTTCGGGCTGTGTGGCGTCAAAAGGGCGTCGTGATTCAGTCATGGCCTATCCTCATACTGTGGGGCTTATAGTGAGTGGACAGGCGTGGCTGCCTAAAGATTCAAGCTAATTAGCGCTCAGCGTGACCCGGACGACGGGTTGTCAGTCACAAAACTGCGCATCATTCCTGAGGCTTTCCCTGATGAACGAACTACAAGACTTGCTTGATAACAACGAACGCTGGGCGGATGCGATCAAGCAGGAAGATCCCGAATTCTTCGCCAAGCTCGCCCGCCAGCAAACTCCGGAATACCTCTGGATCGGCTGTTCCGATGCCCGCGTACCGGCCAACGAGATCGTCGGCATGTTGCCGGGGGATCTGTTCGTGCACCGCAATGTGGCCAACGTCGTGCTGCACACTGACCTCAATTGCCTGTCGGTGATCCAGTACGCGGTCGACGTGCTCAAGGTCAAACATATCCTGGTGACCGGTCACTATGGCTGCGGCGGCGTGCGAGCCTCGATGCAAGATCGCCAGTTCGGCCTGATCGATGGCTGGTTGCGCACTATTCGCGACCTCTACTACGAGAACCGCGACCTGCTGGCCCAATTGCCTACCGAAGAAGAGCGCGTCGACCGCCTCTGCGAGCTGAACGTGATTCAGCAGGTGGCCAACGTCGGCCACACCAGCATTGTGCAAAACGCCTGGCACCGCGGGCAGAGCCTGTCGATCCATGGCTGCATCTATGGCATCAAGGACGGCCGCTGGAAAAGCTTGAATACCACCATCAGCGGTTTTGAACAGTTGCCGCCGCAGTATCGCTTGCGCCCATTGGGTGAAGCCTAAGGAAGCTTGCGCATCCGCCACTGCTCCATGAACGCCTGGCCCTCGGTGTTCAGGGGTTCCTGATTGCCGGTGATCCAACCCCGGCAGTTCAGCTCGCCGCATTGGCAAGCGAACTGCCGGAACAACGCGTCCTCGGTGCTGGCGTAATCCATGCTCAGCATCGTGCCGGCGTGTAAGGGCTGCACGCTCCACAACTCCAGGTACGTGGTGTCGAAAAACACGTTCGGATTGCACGAGTGCCTCAATAAACCGGCGAACCAGCGGTCGTACAAGTGAATGCGTGACGACAGCTGCAAGGTATGCAGGCGTCGCTCGCTCACTGCGTAGCCGGAGACCTTGGCGATGCGCACGCGGCTGTCGAAGGCTACGCGGGTCTTGATCCCGGTTCCAACGCCCCCTTCATCGTGCAAGACCTTGAATTGCCGGGTCGAAGGGTAACCCTGCTCGACAAGCAGCGTATTAAAGGGGTAAAGGCAGTCATTTGCAGCAGGTTTGGCCTTGTCCATGGCATGAGTTTTCATGACGCTCCTGGGTGAGGCTGCATCGACTTGCTGATGGTGTCCGACTACCAGTCCTGCAGCGGATGGGTGCTGTTCAAGGTTCGTCGAAGTCAGGCCCGGTTTCTACTGTCAACTCTGACAGTAGAAACCGGTTTTTGCGTGATTTATAAGGCTGGGGCGGCGAGCGTGGGGGTTGGAGCGGCGGTTTTCAGTTGCTTCAGATGTGCCTTGATGACCGGCGTGGCACATTTGGCGTTGGCTTGCTCCGGCGTCAGGTTGCGTACTGAGGTATAGAACAACTCACAGGTCTGCTCCTTGCGCGTGACTTGCCAGGTATTCATGCATGCCTGAAGCAACACGTTGGGATCGCTGGCCGGTTTCTGTCCCATCCCGGCCTGCCAGCAGGCCGCGCTCAAGTCCTGGCCCATGACTTTCAAGCCCGCTTCATCGGCCTTTTGCTCGTTACCGTCATAGGTGGCCGGGTCAGCCGCATACCAGATATAACTCGGATGGTTAGAGCCCAGCACCGAAACCGTTTTGCCCGCGGCAGGGCTGATCTGCGCCAGGCTCAGCACGCCCACGGTCTGGCCGTATTGCTGCTTGATCCAATTGCGCACTGGGGCGCCGAACGCCACCATCGGCAAGGAGCCGCCGGGCGTCAGGCTCAGTTCCTTGACCATGCGCGTCTGGTAATCGGTGAAATAGCTGTAGACGGCTTCCAGATCTTTGCCCGCGTTAGACGGTGCGGCGATCGGCGCGATATCGATGATGGTCTGGTAACCCGGCGTTTCGGTGGCCGGGATGCCGTTGTCGGTGAGCAAGGCCGCCCAGCGGTCGGTGGTGGCCGACTCCAGATAGTCCTGGGCCTGGGTCAGTGAATAGTCCGGCGGGAAGTGCAGCAGTTCGATGCTCTTGCGGTTTTCCAGGGCCATGCCCAGCGGCAGGAACAGGTACCAGTTGTACGCCCACTTGCCGTCGCTGTTGAGCTTGCTGGCACCGTGGTAAGCCAGGTTGGCGGTGTCGAGCAACGCGGTCAAGGGGCGGCCGTAGTTGTCAGGAACGCCGCTGAAGGTCGCCGAGAGCTGCCCCTCGTGGGTCTTCACGCTGACCTTGGCCCGGCTATAGCCGTCACGCTGCAGGCTCTGGTTCAAGTAGTGCTCGACGGTCTGTTCCAGCGTCCAGGGCCGAAAGCAGATCACGTTGCAATTATTGGGGAAAGCGAACAACTGGGTGACGCGCTGCGTACTGCCCAGCGGCACCTCGATATCAGCCTGTACGGCCGCACTCCCCATGAGTGCGGCCAGGGCGAAAGACAACCTGGTCGGTTTGAACATGCTTGATTCCTTGTCAGCGAAAGCCCGTCTGCGCGGGGTGAAGGCCCACCCCCACACAGTAGCGGCTGACCAGCAAAACCGCGTGTTAAATCTCCAGGCATGTCGCTATTGGATAAGAAAACCTACACGTTGAACTGCAAGGCGTTACTCAAGTCGCCCATTGGCTTCTGGCCACGGGCGATCATTGCGTCATCACGTTGCTTGAGACCGTCGAGTTTCTCCAACTGGAACACCCGGGTGATCAGGCGCAGGATCGACGCCGTGTCGTACACCGTATGGTCAACCGTGCCTTTGCGCGCAAATGGCGACACCACCAGCGCCGGAATCCGGCTGCCAGGCCCCCAGCGGTCGCCCTTGGGCGGAGCAACGTGGTCCCACCAGCCGCCGTTTTCATCGACGGTGACCACCACGACCATGTTTTTCCACTGCGGGCTTTCCTGCAGCACCTTCAATGCGCGGGCGATGTGGCGATCACCCGAGGCCACATCGGCGTAACCGGCGTGCATGTTCAGGTTGCCCTGGGGCTTGTAGAAGGTCACGGCGGGCAGCTTGCCGGCCTGGGCATCGGCGAAGAACTTGTTGGTGCTGGCTTCGTCGCCCAAGCCGCCATCGCGCAGGCGTTTGTCGCGCTCCGCGCGATTTTCCGGCCCTTGCTGCTTGAAATAGTTGAACGGCTGGTGGTGGTACTGGAAATTCGGGATTTTCGGAATGCCGCCCGAATCCTTGAACTGGTCCAGGGTCGCCTGCCACGCGCCGGCATACCAGGCCCAGTCGACGTTCTTTTTCGACAACTTATCGCCGATGTGCTCGTGGGTCTGCGGCACCAATACGTTGGGCAGGTCGGCCTTGGCGTAGTCCGGGTTTTGCGGGTCGCGAATCCAGGTCGGCCAATAGGGCGGCGCCAGGGTGTTCACGCCGTAACCGTCCGGGGTCAGCGCGCTCGGGCCAAACTGGGGCGGGCCGGTCATGGCGCTGGCGGGGGACTTGTCCAACGGCTTGAGACGCGTGTCGGTCGGGTCATCGCTTTGCAGGGTGGCGATCTGCGCCTTGGCTACCGATTGCGCCGCATTTGGATAAAACGGCGCGGTGGCGCTGATCAGGTATTGGTGGTTGAGGAACGAGCCGCCAAACGCGCCCTGGAAGAAGTTATCGCAGAGCACGAACTCCTTGGCCACGTCCCAGAGGCGCAGGGAATATCGGCTCTGGGCGTAATAACCCATCACCAGTCCACCGGAATCGGCCCAGGCGACAAAGTTGTCGTTCTTGCCGCCGTTAATCTGCATCTGGTTCTGATAGAACACGTGCCACAAGTCCCGGGTGACCAGGCTCAGGGGCAGGTCTTCAGCATTCGGGCCCTTGAGGGCGAACGGTGCGTTGGGCAGGTTTTCCTGGAATTGCACTTCACTGGGATAGGTCACCCCGTCCACCGTTTGTGGACCGACTTGCAACACACCGCCCCAGGCCGGCGGCAATGTGGTCAGCAGGCTGCCGTCGCGGTCGCGTTGCTGGACGTCTGCGGTGGAAAGCGCCGACAACGGTTTCTCTACGCCAGGGAAGTCAGCAAACAGGTTGTTGAAGCTGCGGTTCTCGGCATAGATCACCACCACGGTTTTCACCTGCTCGTGCAAGGCCTTGTCCAGCTCTTGCGGCGTAAGTGGCCGCTCTACCGGTTTACCCGGTGTCTCGTTGGCGTTGCCGCAGGCACTCAATGTTGCGCCGACTCCCAACACTGCCGCGCCCCCCAGGAAGCGCCGGCGGCTGGTGTCTACCGGCGGTTGGGCTACGGAATCGGGGGAAGGGCGGTCTTCGTGCTCGTCACTCATTGCGGAGAGTCCTTGCTGGCGGGATGTTGCAAGATATTTCGCAGGACGGTAGCAATGCAATGTGACGGAACGAAGACAGTGACAGGCAAGCACCTGTTGCAACCAACAGGTGCTTCCTCTGCCGGTTAAGGCATCACCGGCGGCAAATACTTCAACGTCGTCCCCAGCGCCCACAACAGGAACAACACCAACGGCGTGTGCACCAGCAGTTGCACGAACGAAAACCCAATCAGATCCCGCGCCTTCAACCCCAGCACGCCCAGCAGCGGCAGCATATAGAAAGGATTGATCAGGTTCGGCAGCGCTTCGGCGGCGTTGTAGATCTGCACCGCCCAGCCCAGGTGATACTGCAGGTCATTGGCCACTTGCATCACGTAAGGTGCTTCGATGATCCACTTGCCGCCACCTGACGGAATAAAGAAGCCGAGTATCGCCGAGTACACGCCCATCAAGAGCGCATAGGTGTCGTGGGAGGCGATAGAGGTGAAGAAGGTCGAGATATGGTGCGCCAGGGTCTGGCCATCGCCGCCCTTGACCACGGTCATCAACGCGGCGATCGAGCCGTACAGCGGGAACTGGATCAGCACACCGGTGGTGGTCGGCACGGCGCGAGCCACCGCATCGAGAAAGCTGCGTGGGCGCCAGTGCAGCAACGCGCCGACCATGATGAACAGGAAGTTGTAGGTGTTCAGCCCCGAGATCGCACTGATCGCCGGCTTGGTCGAAAACTCATGGAACAGCCAACCGGCGGCCAGCAACGCCAGGAGGATGGTCAGCAGCGGGCTGTGTTCCAGCCATTCGCCGGGGCGGCTCGGTGCTTGCGGCTTGGGCAGGTTGAAGGCCGGGTCGACCCCGCACGCCTTGGCATCGCGGGCGCTGTTCGGCCCCGGTGCGGTGGCATAGGCGATGATCAGCGAGACCACAATCAGCGCCAGCAACAGCACGCCGGATTGCCACAGGAAGATGGTCTCGGTGAACGGGATCATCCCCGTGATCGACAGGATCGATGGCGGCAGACTCGCCGGGTTGGCCTGCAACTGCGCGGCGGATGACGACAACCCCAGTGCCCACACGGCACCCAGGCCCAGGTAGGCAGCCGCACCGGCAGCACGGTAATCCATGCGCAGATCCGTGCGCCGGGCCAATGCCCGCACCAGCAACCCACCGAACACCAGGGACAGGCCCCAGTTGAGCAAGGACGCGAGCATGGAGATCAACGCCACCCAGGCCACGGCCGAGCGGCCGTTCTTCGGGATACGAGCCAACCGGTCGATCAACTTCACGGCAGGCGGCGAGCTGGCCACCACATAACCACCGATCACCACAAAGGCCATCTGCATGGTGAACGGGATCAAACTCCAGAAACCGTCACCAAAAGCCTTGGCGGCTTCGGTCGGCGCGGCGCCCATACCCAGGGTCGCCACGGCAACAATGATCACGGCGAGGGCGGCGAACACCCAGGAATCAGGAAACCAGCGCTCGGCGAAGTTGGAGCAACGCAGGGCAAATCGGGCATAGCGGCTTTCTTCGATAGCATCGGCCACGAGTCATTCCTCTTGTATTTATTATGGGGTTTGGCAGTTTTACGGCATGTTCCGCTACGGCCCTTGATAAGGGAATGCAGTTATCTTCATCGATCGATGAGGAAAACAAATATATCTGTCGTGATTGCCATGATTGGTCCCAGCTCATAACCTGCACGCCATTTTGTTTGTCTGCCGAGCTTTCACATGACTGCCAGCTTCTCTCCACAGGCGCAGCGTTTTTCCCGCTCCGACTACAAAACCCTGGGCCTGGCTGCCCTCGGCGGCGCCCTGGAGATCTACGACTTCATCATCTTCGTATTCTTTGCACTGACCCTCAGCCAATTGTTCTTCCCTGCGCAGATGCCCGAGTGGCTGCGCCTGCTGCAAAGCTTCGGTATCTTCGTCACCGGCTACCTCGCGCGCCCGCTGGGCGGCATCCTGATGGCGCACTTCGCCGACCATCTAGGGCGCAAACGCGTGTTCAGCCTGAGTATTCTGATGATGGCCTTGCCGTGCCTGCTGATCGGGATCATGCCGACCTACGCACAAATCGGCTATTTCGCACCGCTGATTCTGCTCGCGCTGCGTGTGCTGCAAGGGGCGGCGGTTGGCGGCGAAGTGCCCAGCGCCTGGACCTTCGTTGCCGAGCACGCCCCGATCCATCACCGCGGCTACGCCCTGGGCTTCCTGCAAGCCGGCCTGACCTTCGGCTACCTGCTTGGCGCCCTTACCGCCACGCTGCTGGCGCAAATCTTCACCGCCGCCGAAATCCTCGATTACGCCTGGCGCTTCCCGTTTCTGCTCGGTGGCGTCTTCGGTGTGATCGGCGTATGGCTGCGGCGCTGGCTCAGCGAAACCCCGGTATTCCTCGAAATGCAGGCCCGCCGCCTGGCCGCTGCCGAACTGCCGCTGCGCACCGTGCTGCGTGATCATCGCGCCGTATTGCTGCCGGCGATGATCCTCACATGCGTGCTTACGTCCGCCGTGGTGGTGCTGGTAGTCATCACCCCGACCATGATGCAGAAAACCTTCGGCATGAGCCCCAGCCACACTTTCGCTTTGAGCTCGTTGGGTATTGTCTTCCTGAATATCGGCTGCGTGCTCGCCGGCCTGCTGGTAGACCGCATCGGTGCCTGGCGCGCAGTGTTGGTCTACAGCGTGTTACTGCCAGCAGGGGTTGCGGTGTTGTACGCCAGCCTGATCGCCGGTGGTGTCTGGCTGGGCGCGGCGTACGCTGTGGCGGGCTTGAGCTGCGGCGTAGTCGGCGCGGTGCCGTCGGTGATGGTCGGGCTGTTTCCGGCGCACGTGCGGGTATCGGGGATCTCCTTTACCTACAACATTGCCTACGCGCTATGGGCGAGTACCACGCCGCTGTTGCTGATTGCGCTGATGCCGACCAGTCCGTGGATCTGTGTGGGTTACTGCGTGGTGATGGGGGCGGTGGGCGTGGCGAGTGTGGCGCTGTTTGGCAAGCGCCACACCTTGGCCGCCTGAGGTTCAGGTCAAAAAGTGCCAGAGCAGCAACGTACCGATCAGACCGACGACGGAAACAATGGTCTGCAGCACCGACCACACCCAGATGGTCTGCTTGAGCTGCAAGCCGAAGTATTCACGCACCATCCAGAACCCGGCGTCATTGACGTGACAGAAGAACACCGAGCCCGCGCCGATCGCCAGTGCAACCAGTGAGCTTTGCGTCGCGGCCAGCCCCGCCATCATTGGTGCGAGGATGCCCGCAGTCGTCGTTGTGGCGACGGTCGCCGAACCGGTGGCCTGGCGCAGGGCCACGGCGATCAGCCAGGCGAGCAGGAGATAAGGCATGTGCGCGCCTTCGGCGACCTTGCTGATGGTCTGGCTGACACCGGCGTCGAGCAGGGTTTGCTTGAGCCCGCCGCCGGCGCCGATGGTCAGCAGCAGCACGGCGATGGGCGCGAGGGCTTTGCGCAGGGTGTTGCCGACGTCGGCACGGGGCATGCCGGCGGCCCAGCCCAGGCAGATCACGGCGGCGATCACGGCGAGGCCGAGGGCAATCAGTGGTTCGCCGAGGAACTTCAAGGTCAGGCCGATGGTGCTGTCGGCGGGCAGCGCGACTTTGGCCAAGGTGCTGCCCAGCATCAGAATCACCGGCAACAAAATGATCAGCAACGACACACCAAAGCTTGGCTGGCGCGGGGCCTTGGGCGGTGCGCTGAACAGCGCGCCGATGTCGGCCGGCTCATCCACGTGCAGGCGTTTGGACAGCCAGTTGCCATAGATCGGGCCAGCCAGAATCACTGCCGGTACCGCCAGGCAGAAACCCAGCAACATCGTCAGGCCCAGATCGGCGTGCAACGCACCCACCGCAATCAGCGGCCCCGGGTGCGGTGGCATCAGGGCGTGCAGGGTGGTCATACCCGCCAGCGCCGGGATGGCGATTCTCAGCAGTGGCTGGTTCGAACGCTTGGCCATCACAAAGATGATCGGCACCATCATCACCAGGCCCACTTCGAAGAACAGCGGCAGGCCGATCACCATGGCCACCAGCGCCATCACCCACGGCAATGACTTGCCTTTGCCCAACCCGAGCAAGGTGGTGGCAATGCGGTCGGCTGCGCCGGATTCGGCCATCAATGCGCCGAGCATCGAGCCTAGCGCAATGATGATGCCGGCCTCACCGAGGATCGCTCCAGCGCCTTTACTGAAAGCTTTGGCAACTTCCTCCGGTGGCAGCCCGGCGCCGACACCGGCGATAAACGTGCCGATCAGAATCGAAAGGAACGGCGGCAACTTGGTCGCGCTGATCAGCACGATGATGCTGGCGATGGCCAGCAGGACGCAAAACATGAGGCGTGTGTCGTGGACCATCCACGCGACAGTCGATAACTCCAAGAGGGGACTCCTTATCGAACAGGTTGGCTGATATGTTTCTTTTTGTTTCCTGTTCGAAAAGCATACCCGATAGCGTTGTTCCAGCGTGCTCATGAGCGATTTTGGTGCGTTCAATGTAACGGTGAGCTGGCGAACGGATGACAAGTTTGCAATGCATGCCCGTAGATTTGACCTATAGCTCTATGATCTATGGACTACATCACAGGAAGACATTACATGAGTGCAGGACATAGCCACGGCCAAGTACGCGCCGGTCACGAACGTAAGCTTTGGTTAGCCCTGGGGTTGACCGGCAGCTTCATGATCGCCGAGGTGATCGGTGCCTTTGTCACCGGCAGCCTCGCACTGCTGTCGGACGCCGCCCATATGATGACCGACGCATTGGCGCTGGCGATTTCCCTCGTGGCTATCCAGGTCGCCAAGCGCCCCGCCGACCGCAAGCGCACCTTTGGCTATGCCCGTTTCGAAATACTGGCGGCGGCGTTCAATGCGCTTTTGCTGTTCGCCGTGGCGTTCTACATCCTCTACGAGGCCTACCAACGGTTGCAGGCGCCCGCTGAAATCCAGTCCACCGGCATGCTGCTGATCGCGGTGCTGGGGTTGGTCGTCAACCTGATCTCCATGCGCCTGCTCAGTGCCGCCAGCGGCGAGAGCCTGAACGTCAAAGGTGCATACCTGGAGGTCTGGAGTGACATGCTCGGCTCCATCGGCGTGATCATCGCGGCGGTGGTGATCATGTTCACGGGTTGGGGCTGGCTCGATTCCGTGGTTGCGGCGGCCATTGGTTTCTGGGTATTGCCACGTACCTGGACGCTGCTCAAGGAAAGCATGAACGTGCTGTTGCAAGGCGTACCGGACGGCCTGAATATCGATCAGGTTGAGCAGGCCATTCGCGCTGTACCCGGGGTCAAGGGCGTACACGACCTGCATATCTGGGCCTTGACCAGTGGTAAAAATGTACTGAGCACCCATTTGCTGGCGGACGCGTCAGGAGGCTCCGAGCAACAAATCCTTAGCCGGGTCACGGAAATGCTGCATGAACAATTCGATATTTCCCACGCCACTATTCAGGTCGAAGGTGAGGGTTTTCAACATGACGAGCACGACGAGGTCCACGCCTGATTCCGGGCTAACGGATTTGTAATGTTCTACCCACCGCGCTGATAAGTACCGAAAGTTACATTGCCCTCGCTGGGAACCTCAGCGACTTCATGGGCGTGGAACTTTCGTTATGGCAATTTCCGTAAGAACACTTTTGGGGGCGACGGCGTTGTGGATGGCCGCAGGCTTCGCCCAGGCGCAAACCCTCACGCTCGACTCAGCCCTGCAGACCGCTTTCGCCAACAACCCTGAATTGGCCGCCGCGCAATGGGAAATCGACATTGCCCAGGGCGGTCGCCAACAGGCCGGCTTGATCCCCAACCCCGTGGCCTCCTGGGACGCGGAAGACACGCGCCGCAACAGTCGCACCACCACCATCAAGCTCAGCCAGACCCTGGAACTGGGTGGCAAGCGCGGTGCGCGAATTGACGTGGCGACCCGTGCCCAGGAGGCTGCCGCACTGACCTTGGAGCAACGTCGCAACGGCTTGCGCGCTGCGGTAATCGACAGCTATTACAGCGCCCTGCGTGCCCAGGAGCGCGTTGACCTGGCGCAGCGCTCAATGGCTTTGGCCGAGCGTGGCCTGGTGGTCGCCAACGGTCGCGTCAGCGCCGGTAAATCCTCGCCGGTGGAAGCCACCCGCGCCCAGGTACAAGTGTCCGAGATTCGCCTGGAATTGAACCGTGCGCAGGTCGGTCTCACCGATGCCTATCGCCGGCTGGCCGCCAGTACCGGCAGCGCCACTCCTGACTTTCAGGCCGTGGCCACGCAAAGCGAATCCGCGCCCCCCTTGCCGCCCTCTGCGCACTTGCTGTCGCGTCTGGAGCAAACCACCGAACTGCGCCTGGCCGAATTGCAGATCCTGCAAAGCGAAGCCGGCGTAGGCCTGGAAAAAGCCCAGCGCATTCCCGACCTCGACGTGTCCATCGGTAGCCAGTACGACGCCAGCGTGCGCGAGCGGGTGAATGTGGTCGGCGTGTCGATGCCGATCCCGTTGTTCAACCGCAACCAGGGCAACGTGCTCGCCGCCAGTCGCCGTGCGGATCAGGCCCGCGACCTGCGTAATGCCACCGAGCTGCGACTGCGCACGGAAACCCGCCAGGCGCTGGACCTGTGGCAAACCGCGAACACCGAGGTACAAGCGTTCAACCAGCAGATTCTGCCGGCCGCTCAGCGCGCGGTAGACAGTGCCACCCGTGGCTTTGAGATGGGCAAGTTCAACTTCCTCGACGTGCTCGATGCCCAGCGCACCTTGATTGCTGCCCGCACCCAATACCTCACGGCGACTGCCCAGGCCACCGACGCCTGGGTGCGTATCGAACGGATCTACGGCGACCTCGCCCGGTTTTGATTTTTCTGGAGTCTTTTGATGAACAACAAACATGGCATGGCGCTCGCCGTCGCCCTGGGACTGATGCTGTCCGGTTTTGCCTGCGCCGATGAAGAGGAAGGCAAACTCGAACTCACTGAGCAGCAGATCCAGGCCGCCGGTATTCAACTCGCCCAGGCACAGCCCCGTGCGATCAGCACGCTGCTGACATTGCCGGGAGAAGTGCGCTTCGACGAAGACCGTACCTCACACATTGTCCCGCGTGCGGCTGGCGTAGTAGAGGCCGTCAAAGTCAACCTCGGGCAAGCGGTGAAGAAAGGCGAACTGTTGGCGGTGATCGCCAGCCAGCAGATTTCCGATCAACGTAGCGAGCTGGCCGCCAGCGAGCGGCGTGTCGAGCTGGCGCGCACCACCTTCCAGCGCGAGCGCCAGCTGTGGAAGGACGAGATTTCTGCCGAGCAGGATTACCTGCTGGCGCGCCAGACCTTGCAAGAAGCCGAAATCGCCCTGAACAACGCCCGCCAAAAGATGACCGCCCTGAGCGGCAGCGCGGCAGGGGCGGGTGGCAATCGCTACGAGCTGCGTGCGCCGTTTGCCGGTGTGGTCGTGGAAAAGCACCTCGGTGTCGGCGAAGTGGTCAGTGAAACCAGCAACGCCTTCACGCTCTCGGACCTGTCCCAGGTGTGGGTCACCTTCGGTGTGTTTCCCAAAGACCTGAACAAGGTGCGCATCGGCAAACCGGTGAAAGTCAGCTCCACCGAAATGGGCACCGACGTGCTCGGCACGGTGGCCTATGTCGGCAACCTGCTCGGCGAGCAGACGCGCACCGCCAGCGTGCGCGTGAGCGTGCCTAACCCGGACGATGCCTGGCGTCCGGGACTGTTTGTGACGGTGCAAGTGGCCACCGACACCTACCAGGCCAAGGTCACCGTGCCGCAAACCGCCGTCCAGACCGTCGAGGACAAACCTTCGGTATTTGTGCGTACCCCCGACGGTTTTATCACTCGCCACCTCGAGCTGGGCGTGAGTGAAAACGGCTACGTCGAGGTGCGCAAAGGCCTCGACGCCGGCGCACAAGTGGCGACTGTTGGCAGCTTCATCCTCAAGTCCGAATTGGGCAAAGGCTCGGCCGAACACGCCCATTGATCTGCGAGTGATTTCTTATGTTTGAGCGCCTTATCCAATTCGCCATCGAGCAGCGCATCATCGTGCTGCTTGTGGTGCTGTTGATGGCCGGTGTCGGCATTGCCAGCTATCAGAAGTTGCCCATCGACGCCGTGCCCGATATCACCAATGTGCAGGTGCAGATCAACTCGGCGGCGGCCGGGTTTTCACCGCTGGAAACCGAGCAGCGCATCACCTTTCCCATCGAAACCGCCATGGCCGGGTTGCCGGGCTTGCAGCAGACGCGCTCGTTGTCGCGTTCGGGTTTGTCTCAGGTCACGGTGATTTTCAAGGACGGCACCGACCTGTTCTTCGCTCGTCAATTGGTCAATGAGCGCCTGCAGGTAGCCCGCGAGCAGTTACCTGAGGGTATCGAAACCGCCATGGGGCCGGTGTCTACCGGCCTCGGGGAAATTTTCCTGTGGACCGTCGAGGCCGAGGAAGGCGCACTCAAAGATGACGGTACGCCCTACACACCCACCGACCTGCGGGTGATCCAGGACTGGATCATCAAGCCGCAACTGCGCAACGTACAGGGTGTGGCGGAGATCAACACCATCGGTGGTTTCGCCAAGGAATATCAGATTGCCCCGGACCCCAAGCGCCTGGCGGCCTATAACCTGACCCTGGGCGACCTGGTCACGGCGCTGGAGCGCAACAACGCCAATGTCGGCGCCGGTTATATCGAGCGCAGCGGTGAGCAACTGCTGATTCGTGCGCCGGGGCAGGTGGCGTCCCTCGACGACATCGCCAACATCGTCATCACCACTTCGGACGGCACGCCAATCCGCGTGCGCAATGTGGCTCAGGTCGAGATCGGCCGCGAGTTGCGCACCGGTGCGGCTACTGAGAACGGGCGTGAAGTGGTGTTGGGCACCGTCTTTATGTTGATCGGTGAAAACAGCCGTACCGTATCTCAGGCGGTGGCGAAAAAACTCGAAGAGATCAACCGCTCGTTGCCTGAAGGTGTGGTCGCCGTTACGGTCTACGACCGCACTAACCTGGTGGAAAAAGCCATCGCCACGGTGAAGAAAAACCTCTTCGAAGGTGCGCTGCTGGTGGTCGCGGTGTTGTTCCTGTTCCTGGGCAATATCCGTGCGGCGCTGATCACGGCCATGGTGATTCCCCTGGCGATGCTGTTCACCTTTACCGGCATGTTCACCAACAAAGTCAGCGCTAACTTGATGAGTCTCGGCGCGCTGGATTTCGGCATTATTGTCGATGGCGCGGTGGTGATCGTCGAGAACGCCATTCGTCGTCTGGCCCATGCGCAGCACCGACATGGGCGCCTGTTGACGCGCAGTGAACGCCTGCATGAAGTGTTCGCCGCGGCCAAGGAAGCGCGGCGTGCGCTGATCTTCGGGCAACTGATCATCATGGTGGTCTACCTGCCGATCTTCGCGCTCACCGGGGTGGCCGGGAAGATGTTCCATCCCATGGCGTTCACCGTGGTGATCGCCTTGCTTGGCGCGATGATTCTGTCGGTGACCTTCGTGCCGGCGGCAATTGCCCTGTTCGTCACCGGCAAGGTCAAGGAGGAAGAAAACCTGGTGATGCGGACCGCGCGTCGGGCCTATGCCCCGGTGCTGGATTGGGTGATGGCGCGCCGCTCGCTGGTATTTGGCCTGGCGGTGTTGACCATCATCGCCTCCGGGGCTGTCGCCAGCCGCATGGGCAGCGAATTTATCCCCAGCCTCAGTGAGGGTGACTTCGCCCAGCAGGCCCTGCGCGTACCGGGCACCAGCCTGACGCAATCGGTGCAGATGCAGCAGCAACTGGAAAAAGCCTTGCTGGCCCAGGTGCCGGAGATCGAGCGGGTGTTTGCCCGCACCGGCACCGCGGAAATCGCCTCCGACCCAATGCCGCCGAATATTTCCGACAGCTATGTGATGCTCAAACCGAAGGACCAATGGCCCGATCCGAAGAAGTCCCGTGAAGCGCTGATTGCCGATATCCAGCGCGCCAGTGCGATTGTGCCGGGCAGTGCGTATGAACTGTCGCAACCGATCCAACTGCGTTTCAACGAACTGATTTCCGGTGTGCGCAGCGATGTGGCGGTGAAAGTGTTCGGTGACGACATGGCGGTGCTGAACAAGACCGCCGAGAGCATTGCCGAGACATTGAAAACGCTGGCGGGTGCCTCGGAGGTGAAGGTGGAGCAGACCTCCGGCCTGCCGGTGCTGACCATCAATATCGATCGCGACAAGGCCGCGCGGTTTGGCCTGAATGTGGGCGATGTGCAGGACACCATTGCCGTCGCCGTGGGAGGGCGCCAGGCCGGTACCTTGTACGAAGGTGACCGTCGTTTCGACATGGTTGTGCGCTTGTCTGACGCGTTGCGCACCGATATCGAGGGGTTGTCGCGACTGTTGATCCCCGTACCGGCAATGGCCGGCACCGGGGTGGGGCAACTGGGCTTTATTGCCTTGTCCCAGGTTGCCAGCCTGGACCTGGTGCTCGGCCCGAACCAGATCAGTCGCGAGAACGGCAAGCGCCTGGTGATTGTCAGTGCCAACGTGCGCGGGCGGGATATCGGCTCGTTTGTCGAGGAGGCCGAAGTGGCTATCAGCCGCCAGGTGAAGGTACCCGCAGGTTACTGGACCACCTGGGGCGGTCAGTTCGAGCAGTTGAAGGAAGCCTCCGAACGGTTACGCATCGTGGTGCCGGTGGCGTTGCTGCTGGTGTTCGGGCTGTTGTTCATGATGTTCAACAACCTCAAGGACGGCTTGCTGGTATTTACCGGGATCCCGTTCGCGTTGACCGGTGGGATCATGGCGCTGTGGTTACGCGGCATTCCGTTGTCGATCTCGGCGGGCGTGGGCTTTATCGCGTTGTCCGGGGTGGCGGTGCTTAACGGGCTAGTGATGATCGCCTTCATCCGCAACCTGCGGGAGGAAGGGCGCTCGTTATCACGGGCGGTCAACGAAGGTGCATTGACCCGCTTGCGCCCGGTGCTGATGACCGCGTTGGTGGCGTCCCTCGGGTTTATCCCCATGGCACTCGCCACCGGCACCGGTGCCGAGGTACAGCGGCCGTTGGCGACGGTGGTGATCGGCGGGATTATTTCATCGACGTTGCTGACCTTGCTGGTGCTGCCGGCGTTGTATCAGTGGGCGCATCGCAAGGAAGAGGAAACACCAGGCGAAACAGCGTGAAACCACCGGGCAGGCTGCGCACGTCGGCCTGCCCCTGGTGCAGGGTCATGATCGACCGCACGATGGCCAGCCCGAGGCCGGTGCCGCCTTCGGCGCGGGCGCGGCTGCTGTCGACACGGTAGAAACGTTCGAACAGGTGCGGCAGGTGCCGGGCCTCGATGCCCGGGCCGGGGTTGCTCACCGATACGGATACGTTGTTGCCATAGGCTTCCACCAGCAGCGAAATGTGCGAACCCGCCGGGCTGTGGCGGATGGCATTGGACAGCAGGTTGGAAAGCGCACGCTGGATCATCAGGCGGTCACCCAACACCTGGGCATCGCCGCTCAAGGTCAGGGTCAGTTGTTTGTCTTCGGCGCTCAGCGCAAACAACGCCATGACCCGATGGGCTTCGGCCGCCAGGGGCACCGCTGTGAACGAAGCGCGCGCTGCCGGGTGGCTGACCTGGGCTAGAAACAGCATGTCACTGACGATGCGTCCCAGGCGCTCCAGTTCTTCAGTATTGGATTCCAAAACGGCCTTGTATTCCTCCGGTGGCCGTTGGCGTGACAGGGTCAACTGGGCCTTGCCCATCAAATTGGTCAGGGGCGCGCGCAGTTCGTGAGCGAGGTCATCGGAGAACTGCGAGAGTTGCTGCACCCCGGCGTCCAGACGGTCGAGCATCACGTTGAAGCCTTGGGCCAGTTCGCCCAGCTCCTTGGGGAGGTTGTCGATGGACAACCGGTGCGTGAGGTCCTGAGTGGTGACTTTGGCGGCCACCTGGCTGAACTGCTTCAGTGGCGCGAGCCCGCGCTGTACCAGCCACCAGGCACCCATGCCGATCAGGATCAACAGCATGGGCAGCGCGATCACGGTGGCCCGCAGGTAGGCGCTGAGCAGTGCCTGATCGTCCATGCGGTCCAGGGACAGCAGGACCCGCACGCGTTCGCCGTTGGCCAGGCGCATCAGGCTGGAGGCACTGAGCACCTGGTTGCCGTAACTGTCTGTCCAGTTCAGGTAACCGAGGGTTTCCCGTGGCTTGAAGTCGGTCAGCAACGGTTCTTGCGGCTTTGCACCGACGCTCAGCAGCACGCTGTTGTTGGGCGCGGTGCCGACGATGGTCAGGTAGAAGTTGTCGTGGCCCATTACCAGGTCCATCAGCGAATGTGGGCGGGCGCGAATGGCGTGGGCGTCCAGGCCCAGGGCGAGGCTGTGCTGGATCTGTTCCATCTTGCTTTCCAGGCCCTTGCGCGCCAGTTTTTCCAGCTCATGGGTCAGGGCCAGGTAGGCCAGGGTCGCCAGCAGCAAGACCAGGCCCGCGCCCATCAGGCTGACGGTCAGGCCCAGGCGCATCGACAAACTGCCGGTTTTCATGGGCGTGCCTCCAGCACGTAGCCCACGCCGCGAATGGTATGGATCAGTTTGACCTCGCTCTGGTCATCGACCTTGGCACGCAGGCGGCTGATGGAGACTTCCACCACGTTGGTGTCGCAGTCGAAGTTCATGTCCCACACCAGGGAAATGATCTGTGTGCGGGTCAGCACTTCGCCGGCCTGACGCATCAGCACCTGCAGCAGGGCGAACTCCTTGGTGGTCAGGTCAATGCGCCGGGTGCCGCGATACGCGCGATGGCGGCGAGGGTCCAGCTCGAGGTCCGACACGCGAAACACCTCCGGCTGGGGGATATGTTCGCTGCGGCGCAACAGCGTGCGCACCCGCGCCAGTAACTCGGGAAATTCGAAGGGCTTGACCAGGTAATCATCGGCGCCCATGTCCAGGCCCTTGATCTTGTCTGCCAGTCGGCCACGGGCGGTCAGCATCATCACGCGCTGGGTGCCGTTGCGGCGTAATTGCTCCAACACTTCCCAGCCATCTTTGCCGGGCAGGTTGACGTCGAGTATCACCAGTTCATAGGCGTGTTGCCCGGCCAGGTGCAAACCGTCGATGCCATTGCTGGCGCAGTCGACCACGTAGCCGCTTTCGTTCAAGCCTTGCTGCAGGTAGTCGGCGGTTTTCTGTTCGTCCTCAACTACAAGGATACGCATGGGGATTTACCTGTTACGAAGAGAAGAGGGGCCATTTCCTTATGGAGGTTAATGTTGGGGAGTAGGAAAATTCTGAACCGTGAAGTAGCTTCAGGGTCAACTGCGACCATCGGCCGCATAAATCCGGCATCAAAAAAAACGCCCCAGGCGGGGCGTTAAAAATCCATCTCTTTCCAAAGGAGCTACACAAAAGCTTCAGAGATGAATGTGCTCGGTGAATAAGTTGAGGCCAGTATAGAAAGATCAACTTAACGAGAAGGTGAGGCCAATATTACAGTTTTGATAACCGGCAATTTGTGAACAGATGTTGGTTAACGGCGAACGAATGTAATCACTTACAGCGCTACCAATGGATATTCGGCAATCAAGCGAACTTCTTCCAAGTCCGACTCGAACGCAGTGGAGCGCACCGTGGCCTGGCGCAGGCGCAGGGATAAATCTTTCAAGGTGCCACTTTGCACCACGTATTTGGCCTCGATATCCCGCTCCCAGCGACGCTGGTCGGTCAGCGGGTTGCCCGCTGCGTCGCGGCGCATGTATACGGCGTTGGCGTTGCTGTAGTCGGCACCGGTGCCTTTACCGTAGCGGGTCATGAACGACAGTCCGGGGATGCCGAACGGCTGCATGTCCAAGTCATAGCGAACCATCCACGAGCGCTCCTTGGGGGCGTTGAAGTCGCTGTACTGGATCGAGTTGTTAAGGAAGATCGAGTCTGACTGACGCAGGTAATCGAAGTCGTCATCGCCGTTGTTGCGCTGGTGTGAGACGGCCACGCTGTGGGCGCCGACCTTGACCCCCAGCCTGGCGCTCCAGATGTTGTTATCGAATTCCCCCAGGCGCTTTTTGCCCTCATCCACGGCCTTGTAATAGTTGAAGTCGCCGAACAACGAGACGTCATCGCCCAGCGGGTAACTGGCGGCGCTGCCGACGTAATACTGGTCCCACGCGTCCTTCAAACGGCTGCTGTACAGGCTCACACTGAGGTGTTTGTCGAGCTGGTAATCACCGCCGAAATAGCTGATCGAGGGCGAATCCACCTTACCCGCATAGAAAGTCGAGAAACCCTTGTTCATTCCGCTTTCGTTGGGTTGGCTCATGCCGCTCAGGTACCCGCCTTGCAGGCTCAGGCCCTCGATACGGGTGTTTTGCGCGGTCACGCCACGAAAGCTCTCCGGCAGTAAACGCGAGTCGCCGTACGCCACCACTGGGGTAAGCGGGAACACATCGCCGGCCTTGATCACGGTGTCCAGCACACGCAATTTCAACGCGCCGCCGACTTTGCTGTAGCGACTTTCGGGGTGGTTGTCGCTGTCCACCGGGAGCACGCCGAACGAGCCATTGCCGCCGCTGCGGCCGGTGCCCGAGTCGAGCTGCAGGCCGTACATAGCGAACGCATCCAGGCCGAACCCCACCGTGCCTTGAGTAAAACCGGATTCGAATTTGCCGATCAGCCCCTGTGCCCAGGCCTCGGAATAACCGTTACCGGTAGGGCTGGATTGGCCCTTTCGATCATCGCGGTTGAAGTAAAAATTGCGCGCCAGCACGTTGATGCTGCTGCCTTCGATAAACCCTTCGGGCTTGTCCTGAGCCGCCACGGCGGTCAGGGGCAGTGCGGCGATAAACGAAAAGGGAAGGGTGCAGTGGCGGATATTCATGGTTCGCTCCTTGGTATTGGCAGTTATCGGCTTCTTATGGAAGTGGGCGTTTTTATTGATTTGGCCCGGGCTGATAGTTGCAAATGCCAGATAACAAGAAAGTGGCTCGAACATTACAATTCTGGAAAGTCACGATTACCTGACAAATAAGTAATGTTGTAGTGAACATGGCGTCAGGGTTCACTGGTTAATCTCGGCACTGAACTTTCAGACGAGGAACCTGTGATGAACTTTTATAAAATTGGCCTGGGTGTATTAACTGCCATCTTGTCTTTTGGCGCATTGGCCGAAGGCGGCGGGGATCGTACTTTTGCCCTGATGATGGAGCGCAATGAAAAGGCGATGGCCGATTACGCGGCTAAGGTCGGCAAGCCGGTACCCGAGGTACGGGCGTATCGCTATGGCATGAAGCTGGACATTGCCAATGTGGTCAACGTGACGCCGCCGATCCGCTCGTGCTCCACAGTGCCGTCACGGATGACCTATGAGGACTCCACCGGCAAGCTCAATACGCTGGAATATCAAGTGATGGGGGTGTGCCGAAACAATGGCGGCTGACTGATCACAAATATAGATGTATCTGGCGTTGAAACCCTCTTCAGAAACCGCCGGTAGCGCCGATGCAGATAATACCTTGTCATCATCTGATCATTGGTGCACCCATGTTCAAGACCCGTTTGAAGCAGGAGCTATCGGCTCTTCGCGAAGAGTTGTCCAGCTTGCAACAGGTTAAAGAGAGCCTGGAGAGCGAAATGATCGCGATGACCCTGGACCCGCAGGGGCGTATCGCGTCGGTCAACACCCTCTTTCTTCAAGAGATGGCTTATCAAGGCACTCAATTGCTGGGGCGCTTGATTGACGAGTTGTTTGCGCCGCATGTGCGCCAGAACGAATTCCAGCAGCGTTTCAAGAATGCGTTGGTACGCGGCGAACACTATGCCGGCACCGTGCGCCTGATGCGCGGCAATGGCAAGGAAGCGTGGTTGCGTTCTATCGTGCAGCCGGTGCGCAGTTCGGACGGGCACATCAAATATTTCTCGATCGTGTCCAGCGACCTGACCCGAACCATCGAGGCCTCGCGTGAGCATGAAAACCTGATCACCGCGCTGGTGCGCTCCACCGCGGTGATCGAGTTCGACCTCGGCGGCCATGTGCTTACGGCCAACGACCGGTTCCTCAGTGGCATGGGCTACAGCCTGGCGCAGATTCAGGGCAAGCATCACCGGATATTCTGCGAACCGGAGGAATACAACAGCGCCGAATACCAGCACTTCTGGAAGCGGTTGAACGCCGGAGAGTTTATCGCGGCCCGCTTCAAGCGTGTGGACAGCCATGGCCGCGTGGTATGGCTGGAAGCGACCTACAACCCGGTGCTGGACGCCAATGATCAAGTGTACAAAGTGGTCAAGTTCGCTACGGTGGTCACCGACCAGGTCAACCGGGAACAGGCCGTGGCCGAGGCCGCCAACATTGCCTACAGCACCTCGCAGCAAACCGATAACAGTGCTCAGCGCGGTACTACCGTCGTGACCCAGGCGGTGGGTGTGATGCGTGACCTGGCCAAGCACATGCAGCAGGCCGGCGAAGGCATTGAGGCGTTGAACGAGCAGTCCCAGGTGATTGGTACCATCGTCAAGACCATCAGCGGCATTGCCGAGCAGACCAACCTGCTGGCGCTCAACGCGGCCATCGAGGCGGCCCGCGCCGGTGAGCAAGGCCGTGGTTTTGCGGTGGTGGCGGATGAAGTTCGCCAGTTGGCCTCACGTACCAGCAAAGCGACTGAGGAGATTGTTGGGGTGGTGCGTCAGAACCAGGACATGGCCCGCGATGCGGTCGCCCTGATGAGCGATGGCCGCCTGCAAGCCGAACAGGGCCTGGCGCTGGCGGCCGAGGCGGGCACGGTGATTGTGGAAATCCAGGACGGCGCACAGAAGGTGGTCAGCGCGGTCGGGCAATTCGCCAATCAGTTATCGAACTGAGCATAGGCTCAGGTATCGTAGGTTCTTTCCTGCATGAAGAGCCGATCTGCCATGAGCCTCACCCACCGTCGCCCCGTTCCCTTGTCCAAGGCCTACCGCTTGCTCAACCACGGGCCGACCGTGCTGGTGAGCGCAGCCCACGAGGGCCGGCGCAACATCATGGCTGCCGCCTGGGCCATGCCCCTGGATTTCGAACCGCCGAAAGTCGCAGTGGTACTGGATAAATCCACCTGGACCCGTCAACTGCTGGAAGGCGCCGGCACCTTCGTGCTCCAGGTGCCGTGTGCAGCCCAGGCTGACCTGGTGCAGACCGTCGGCAATACCACCGGCGCTGAAACAGACAAGTTTTCCACCTATGGCCTGCAAACCTTCAGCGGTGAGCACACCGAAGCGCCGCTGCTTGAGGGTTGCGTGGCGTGGTTGGAGTGCCGCTTGTTACCCGAACCCCATAACCAGCAGACCTACGATCTGTTTCTTGGCGAAGTGGTCGCCGCCTATGCCGATGTGCGTGTGTTCAGCGAGGGGCATTGGCACTTCGAAGGGCATGATGAGCTACGGACCTTGCATCATATTGCTGGCGGGAATTTCCTGACCATCGGTGCGCCGATTGTAGGGCGTCAACTGTTGCCCTGAACCCACCGTCTGTAGGCGCGAGCTTGCTCGCGAAAAACGTTAACAGTAACGCGTTCTGCCTGAATGAACGCGGCGCCTGTGAGTTTTTCGCGAGCAAGCTCGCTCCTACACATAGGTCGAGTTGTTTTTTTCAGCGTCCGAGCATCTTGACCCAGCGCGACGGCGGCATGCCGTAGGTGCTGCGAAATTGCCGGGTCATATGGCTCTGGTCAGTGAAGCCGGCGGTCAGCGCCGCGTCCACCAACGATTGCCCCTGAGCCAGCAGGCTACGTACCAGATCCAGCCGCCGCATGGTCAAGTAGCGATAAGGGCTGGTGCCGAACAACAAGCGAAAATCCCGCGACAAGGCCCAGCGATCACGACCACAGTGGTCGGCCATTTCATCCAGCGTAATGCTGCGGCCCAGAGCGCTGTGGATAAACTCCCGGGCGCGCTCGGCGGCGACGTAGTCGAAGGACTTACGGCTGACAATCACCCCCGAGGCGGCGCTCAACGCCTGCGCCAGATCGTACAGCGCGTCCTGTTCCTGCATCGGGTCGATCGGGCAATCCAGGCTTTGCAGCAACACTTCGCTGGCGCGAAACAGCCGAGGGTCGGTCGACAGGCCGTTGTGGATAAAGGGCAACGGCCGGCCACCGAGAATCTGCTGGACCAACGCAGGCTCCACATAAATCATCCGGTACTTGAAGCCTTCCACACTGCTGGCACGGCCATCATGGGTTTCGTCCGGATGAATCACCATGGTCGTGCCCGGCAGGCTGTGGGTCATGCTGCCGCGATAGTGATAGCTCTGTACACCAAACAACGTGCGCCCAATCGCGTAGGTGTCATGGCGATGAGGGTCGAACGCAAAGCCCGCGAAGTACGCCTCGATACGGTCCAGGCCGCTGGCGTGCGGGGCGCGGTGCAGCCAGTCGAGGGTGGAAGTGGGTTGGCCCATGGTGACTTGTCACAAATAGAGGTGGAAACACGTTAACCCAGTCTGAAGCCCTTGTCTGCCAAGGTCTTGTACGATTGTGCAGGCAGAAGGCGAAGCCTATGATCGGCGTTCATACACCGCGCTGATGGAGCCGCACCATGCAGCCTTTTGACCTTGCTTACTTGGCACCCCTGGTTTCGCTGGGCTTGCTGTGGGTGGTTGCCGTCGTCACTCCGGGGCCTAACTTTTTCAACATCGCCCAGTTAGCCGCCAACGCTTCGCGTCGTCATGGCGTGGCGGCTTCGGCAGGCGTGGCCTCGGGTACGGTTCTGTGGGGGCTGGCCGGCGGCCTGGGCATCAAGTCGTTGTTTACGGCGGCGCCCATGTTGTACCTGGCGTTCAAGCTTGTCGGTGGCTGCTACCTGATTTACCTGGGGCTCAAACTGTTCAAGCGTTCGGTGCCGGTCGCGGGTCGGAACCCGTTGGCTGATGAGCATCGGCGCTCGCTGTTGTCGGCTTGGCGGCTGGGTTTGCTTGGTAATCTGTCCAATCCCAAATCCGCATTGTTTGTCGCGACTATCTTTGCCTCGACCATGCCACCTTCGCCATCACCGCTGCTGCTGACGCTGGCGGTGATCATCATGGCGACCTTGTCGTTCAGCTGGTACAGCGCCGTCGCTCTGGTGTTTTCCAGCGAACGCATGGCCAACCTCTACAGCCGCTCGCGCAAGTGGCTCGACCGTTTTGCCGGTGGTTGCTACGTGCTGTTCGGTGCACATCTGGTGGCGAATCGCTGACTGCCCGTGTTAAGAAGCCTTACTTTCAACGGTGAGGCTGGGTCATGAGCAAGGTGCGGGTAGGTATTATTTTTGGTGGCCGTTCGGCTGAGCACGAAGTCTCTCTGCAATCGGCGCGCAATATCGTCGACGCCTTGGACCGTTCGCGCTTCGAGCCTGTCCTGATCGGCATCGACAAGGCCGGCCACTGGCACCTCAATGACACTTCGAACTTCCTGATCAACCAGGAAAACCCGGCGCTGATCGCCCTCAATCAGTCCAACCGCGAACTCGCGGTGGTGCCGGGCAAGGCCAGCCGGCAAGTGGTGGAAACCTCCGGGCAGGGCTTGCTGGAACACATCGACGTGATCTTCCCCATTGTCCACGGCACCCTCGGCGAAGACGGTTGCCTGCAAGGTTTGCTGCGCATGGCCGACCTGCCTTTCGTCGGCTCCGATGTGCTCGGTTCGGCGGTGTGCATGGACAAGGACATCAGCAAGCGCCTGCTGCGCGATGCCGGTATCGGCGTCACCCCGTTCATCACCCTGACCCGTGGCAATGCGGCGCGCACGTCGTTTGAAACGGCAGTCAACACACTCGGCTTGCCGATGTTCGTCAAACCCGCGAACCAGGGTTCTTCGGTGGGCGTGAGCAAGGTTGCCAGCGAACCCGAGTACCACGCAGCCGTCGAGTTAGCCTTGGGTTTTGATGAAAAAGTGCTGGTGGAGTCTGCCGTTCAAGGCCGCGAAATCGAATGCGCGGTCTTGGGTAATGGCAACCCCGTCGCCAGCGGTTGTGGCGAGATCGTGGTGAGCAACGGTTTCTATTCCTACGACAGCAAATACATCGACGACCAGGCCGCCCAGGTGGTGGTGCCGGCCGCGATCAGTCATGACGCCAGCGAGCGTATTCGCCAGTTGGCTATCGAAGCGTTCGAGGTGCTGGGCTGCGCTGGGCTGGCTCGGGTCGATGTGTTCCTCACCGACGACGGTGAGGTGCTGATCAATGAAGTCAACTCACTGCCTGGCTTCACCCGCATCAGCATGTACCCCAAGCTGTGGCAGGCCGCGGGGATGAGTTACAGCGAGTTGGTGAGCCGTTTGATCGAGCTGGCGCTGGAGCGGCATGCCGGGCGCAAGGGGCTCAAGATCAGCCGGTAGTCATCGACCGGCAGCTCAGTAGCGTCATCAGGCGTTACTGAGTGCTTCCCGGCAAACGTCTGGCCGTATCTACAAAGGCAGCTGTGAATGGCGCGTTTCAGCGCAAGACATGACGTGGTTCTATGCTTACGAGCCTGAGATAGACTTGAGAATATCGCGTGTAAGTGCTCTCTCACCGACCTGAGCGAGCGATCCACGAATAGATCAACGTCTTCGCCTCCTGCGGGTTATGAGTCCTTCGGCGGTAGCTGGCGAACGTGGGCGATGTGCAATAAGTGCACACCTCACTGACTTCGATCTGCTCACGCTTAAGCCCCGCCGCCAGCAGAAGCATCACCCCATACCCGCTCAAATCAAACCAGGCGCTTCCCGCTTGCCTGGCATACGGCGGTGCAATCTCGGATGGCAGCAATGGCGACGGTTGCGTAAAGCGCCATGGTGCCAAGCCATCACGCCACAGGTGGCCTTGATCCATCTGGAACTGCCCGATAAACCCCTCACTCACCTCATAACAGCAGGGCTTGATCGACGGCCCGATGGCTACCCGCAACTGGTCCACGGCAAAGCCTTCGGCGGCAAAGCGTTGCACCGCGTTTTCGATGATCCCGCCCTGCAAGCCCTTCCAGCCGCCATGCACAGCGGCAACCATTGCGCCGTTTTTGGAGGCGATAAGCACCGGCAGGCAATCGGCCGTAATCACCGCAATCGGCTGATGTGCGCGGGTGAACACACCATCCGCCTCAATGGTGTTGGCCACCTGATCGACCTGCCATTCAATCACCGAGGCGCTGTGCACCTGCTTGCAGATGAAAACACCTTCTGGCCGTAGCGGATCGTTGATCGAGCAAAAACCATGGTCGACGCCGGGTACGGCGCCGAGATTGTCTGCCTGCTGCACAGCATCTCTCCGTTGAAAAAGTTAGTCGCCGAGCGCTTCGCCTTCGCGTCGAGGGTCCGCGCCGCCGCTCAGCGTCGTCTTGCCCTGGGCATCCCGCGTACGCACGATGGCCTGGATGCCGCTGGTCATATCAATCTCGCTCAACGAGTGGCCTTTGTCCTTCAACGCCTGTTTCAATCCCTGGCTGAACAGGCCGGCCTCCAGTTCGGTCGCGCCATTGCGGCTGCCGAAGTTGGGCAGGTTGATGGCGGCTTGCGGGTCGAGCTTCCAGTCGAGCATTGCCACCAGGGATTTGCTCACGTATTCGATGATCTGTGAGCCTCCCGGTGAACCCACCGCGGCCAGCAACTCACCGCTCTTGCGGTCGAACACCAAGGTCGGCGCCATGGCCGAACGTGGGCGTTTTCCCGGCTCGACCCGGTTGGCCACCGGCTGGCCGTTTTCTTCGGGGATGAACGAGAAGTCAGTCATCTGGTTGTTCAACAAAAAGCCCTGGACCATCACGTGCGAACCGAACGCCGCTTCCACCGTGGTGGTCATCGATACGGCACCGCCGAGGTCATCCACTGCCACCACTTGCGAGGTGGAGATGCGCAGCGGCGAGCGGTCCGGCGCGTACGCCACCTGGATACCCGCGGGTTGGCCCGGTTTGGCGATGCCCATGCTGCGCGCGCCGATCAGCGTCGCGCGTTGTGCCAGGTAGCTCGGTGCGACGAGGCCCGCGAGCGGGACGGGTGTGAAGTCTGAATCGGCCACATACAGTGCGCGGTCGGCAAAGGCCAGGCGACCGGCTTCCGCGAGCAGGTGCACGGCTTCCGGGGTGGGCTCAAGACCGGCAGGCGAGGCGCTTTTCACGGGTGTCATCGGTGCGATGGCCAGGCGAGGATCGCGGGCTTCCACGGCCTGCAACGTGCCGAGGATTTGCGCAATCGCGATTCCGCCCGAGGATGGCGGCGGCATGCCGCACACCTGATACTGCTTGTAGTCGGTGCACAGCGGTGTGCGTTCCTTGGCGGCGTAGTTCTTGAGGTCGGCCTGCGACAGGCTGCCCGCATTGCGACTGCCCTGGACCTTGCGTGCGATCTCGTCGGCGATCGGGCCGTGGTACAGCGCGTCCGGTCCTTCCTTGGCAATGCGTTTGAATACGTTCGCCAGTGCCGGGTTTTTCAACAGCGTACCGGTGGCTTTAGGTGTGCCATCGGCATTCAGGAAGTAGGCCGCCATGTCAGGCGACTGCGGGATGTAGCGGTCGGCGGCAATCAGCGCGTGCAAGCGTGGGGAAATCGCGAAGCCTTGCTCCGACAACCGAATGGCCGGCTCGAATAACTTGGCCCATTGCAGGTGGCCGGTTTTCTTGTGTGCCATCTCCAGTGCGCGCAAGACGCCCGGCGTGCCGACCGAGCGCCCACCGATCTGCGCCTCGGGAAATGCCATGGGCGTGCCGTCGGCCTTCAAGAACAACCGCTCGGTTGCACCCGCCGGCGCCGTTTCGCGACCGTCATACGCGTGCACGGTTTTCCCATCCCAGAGCATGATGAACGCGCCGCCGCCGATGCCGGACGACTGCGGTTCCACCAGGGTCAGCACCGCCTGCATAGCGATCGCCGCATCGATGGCCGAGCCCCCTTGGCGCAACATCTCGCGCCCGGCTTCGGCCGCCAACGGGTTGGCGGCGGCGGCCATGTGGCGCTGGGCGTGTTGCGTCGCAAGATCGGTGCGGTAGCCCGAGCCTAGCTCCGGTGCCGGAGGCTGTTCATTGACGGGGGTGTGACAGCCGGCCAGGGCGAGGGCTGCGGCAACCATTGACAGTTGACGGCGGGAAATCGAAAGCACGCGCTGAACTCCGTTCATTGTGAGAATGATCTGTTGTCCTTGGGTGACTGCTTTTACAGGAAAATCGTACCTTTCAGGTAGAGCGCCGCGTACCCGGCGATAATCACGCGGTCGCCCTTGAGTTCGCAACGCAGTTGCCCACGGCGCTTGCCTCCTTGTTCGGCGGTCAATTGCGACTTGCCCAGGCGCTCGGCCCAAAACGGCGTCAGCGAGGAGTGCGCAGAGCCGGTGACAGGGTCTTCATTGATACCGACGTTCGGGCCGAACCAGCGGGAAATGAAATCAAACCGCGTGCTTTTGGCCGTTACTGCAATGCCGCGTCTGGGCAGGCCCTTGAGGCGGGCGAAGTCTGGCGTCAGCGCGGCGACCTGGGCTTCGTCGTCCACCAGCACGATGTAGTCATCAGTGCCATACACCTCGGCGTGCTCAATCCCCAATGCGTCCAACATTCCGGCCGGCGGCTCACAGCGCTCGGGTTGCTTGGCAGGGAAATCCATCGCCAGTTCGTCGCCATTGCGCGTCACGCGCAACTCGCCGCTGCGGGTGGCAAAGCGCAACACATCAGGTGCACCCGCCAACTGGTGAATCAACACCCACGCCGCCGCCAGCGTGGCGTGTCCGCACAGGTCCACTTCGACTTCTGGGGTAAGCCAGCGCAATTCATAAAACCCATCTCGGGGGACGAAGAATGCGGTTTCCGAGAGGTTGTTCTCGGCGGCGATATTGTGCAATTGCTCATCGGTCAGCCATTCCGTCAGCGGGCAGACCGCCGCCGCGTTGCCGCCGAAGGGCTGTTGGCTGAAAGCGTCGACCTGGTAGATATCCAATTTCATCGTGACCACTCCGTGCAGGGGAGGCAGGACACTAACAGTGGGCCCGGAGAGCGTCAAAATACAAATACGGAGTTTTTTTGAGCGCATGAGCTGCACTCAGCCCAAGCGCAATACCATCGCCCCGGCGGCAATGATGCAGGCGGCGAGGATGCGCGCCCGCGTCACCTGCTCTTTGAGTACCCATGCGCAGATCACCACGCCGAACAGGATGGAGGTTTCCCGGAGTGCCGACACTGTCGCGATCGGTGCGGCAGTCATTGCCCACAGGGCCAGGCCATAGGACGCGACCGTGCCGAAGCCGCCCACCACGCCAAGGTGCCAGTGGCGCTTGACGTAGTCACGAAATACGCCGCGTCGTGTGGCCAGGGCCCATGCGAAAAGCGGAATGCCGGTCAGCAGGAATATCCACAGGGTGTACGCCGCCGGCGCGCCGGATTTGCGCACGCCAACCCCATCGATCAGGGTGTAGCCCGCGATCACGCCGGCATTGATCAAGGCCAGGACCATGCCCTTTCTCTGACCTGCCGAAGGGACGGTGGCCATGCTCAGGATGCCGAGGGAGATGACGGCGATTCCGAGCCAGGCAAATGCCGACAACGACTCGGACAACACCAGCACGCTCACCGTCGCCACCAGCAGTGGCGCGGTACCGCGCATGATCGGGTAGGTCTGGCTCATGTCGGCCAGGCGGTAGGTCGAGGCGACCAGGGCGAAATACAGCACTTGGAAAATCACTGATGCGCCTATGAACGGCCAGCTTTCTCTCGCCGGAGGCTCCAGGAACGGGACGGCCGTCAACGCGATCAGCGAGGCGACTGAGGCGATCATGCAGGTGGTCAAGAGCTTGTCGGCGCCACCTTTGACGACGGCATTCCAGGTGGCGTGAAGTGCCGCACCCAGGAGGATGATGACGAATACATTGAGGCTCATGAATGGGCTACCGGCTGCGCTCAAGGCTAGGGTGTGGGCTCTGGACCGCAGCGAGTATGCCTCAGTACTTTTCGACAGGCATAAAAAAACGGCCTACCTTTCGGTAAGCCGTTTTTAGTACTTGGTGGCTACACAGGGACTTGAACCCCGGACCCCAGCATTATGAATGCTATGCTCTAACCAACTGAGCTATGTAGCCAAGTGGCGCGCATTATTCGCGCAGAACGGGAATGCGTCAAGCATTTTTATTGAGATTTTTTCTACGCTTTCAACTGTTTAACGAAAAATGGGCTAAACGGCGACGAGTGGTGGGTTGGCCGGCGGGCTTATATCGGTGAAGACCGAATATGAGAGGGCAGGCTGATGCGCGGTTTTGGCGGGATGAGCACGACCGGGCCGGGCGCCTGGGAAATCTCGCAACAGGGGATGCGTGTACAGGCTGCCCGCGTTCTCGTCGTTGCCTGGGGGACGGGCGTTCTTGCCGTCGCACATGAAAAGGCTTGATCGAGTTGGGCTGATATCCCTGTCGCCCAACAATTGCCAGCTAGCCTGGCTTAAGGTCGCAATGGCGTATGGGTAACGCGCTTGAGTTGTTCACGTGCCCGCGACAAGCGCGAGCGAACAGTGCCGATGGGGATGTCCAGCGCGTCGGCGGTGTCCTGATAGCTGCCATCGGTCTCCAGTGAGGCATATAGGGTTTTGCGCATTTCCTGCGGCAGGCCCTTTATGGCTATGAGGGTTTTTTCCAGTCGGCGATTGATCTCGAACTCCCAGTCCAGGTTGCGGCTGTCCTCCTGGCCATGCCACAGCGCCTCGTCGAATTCGCAATGTACCGGTTTGGCATACAGGCGCCTGAAGTGGTTGCGAATCAGGTTTTGCGCGATTCCACACATCCAGGTGCTGAGTGTCGCCTGGCCGCTGTAGCGCTCCCGATTGCGCCAGGCTTCCAGGTAGGTGAGTTGCAGAAGATCGTCCGCATCTTCCGGGTTGAGCACACGTTTATGAATGAAGCGCCGAAGTTTTTTTTGCTGGTCGTCCGTCAGGTGGAGCATGAATTGAGGCGAGCTGCCAACAAGGTGAGCGAGGGCACCAATAGGGATATCCATGATTTTTTCCTCAGGGTGGACACGGTCGAAGTGGTTCGACGTGAACCCCTTTTGCACTGGCTGTGCCAAAGGAAAAAATTACTTAACTGATTGATTTTTAAATAAAAATATATTTATTCCCACCGGGTCTTGTGCAGTTGCTTGCAAAAAGACCGGACGCCGTTGTGCGGGTCTTTTCAAAAATGCCGCAGGGGTGATTTCGATGGAACTGTATGGCGAGCGCTTGCCACATAGGGACACAAACTTCCTGTCCTGGCCCGCCCATGAAAGTCGAACCCTTCAACGATGTGCAAGCGATCCCGACCACGGATCAACCCCGCATCAGCGCCGCTCAAACGCAGGCCGGTGCGGCGGGTATCGACGACATTGCCCAGATATTCAGCGAGGAAGTGGCGCTCAATGGAATAGCCCTGGGGCGTCGGTCGATTGGACGGCAGGTCGCACCGATCGAGCAGATCACTCAGCTCTATGAACAGCTGGGTCATCCTGGCCAGGCGACATTGGCAACCGTTGCTCGTCACGTGCGGATGCAACTGTTGCAGCAGTCGGGTATCGACACATTGCTTGAGCTGACCGGTCGTGATCCGGCACGCACGTTTGTAGTTCTCCAGCGCGTGGCGGCCGAGGCGCAAGCCGAAGCGCGCAAGGTCGAGGCCGCCCTGGCGCGAGATGCAATCGCGAAGCTGGAAATCCGCTTCAAGCGGGAAATCCAGGCCGGGCTGAATATCGCACTGACCCTGCAGCACGCCAGCGATGACCCGCAGGAACGCCAGGCGGTGCGTGCGTTGTATTACGCCAGTGTGGTCATGCGCCAATCCTTGGTGTTGATGATGCAATCGTTGCTCGGGGTGTACGGTGGCGAGCAGTTTGGCGCCGGGCTCAACCTGATGCGCCGGGCCTTGGCCGACGATATCGCCGCACACACGCCCTCGGTCCCCACGGCGCAACTGCGCACCTTGCTACTGGGTCTGCAGAGCTGTAGCCAGCTGGGCGGGGCGTTATCCAATTGCCAGGCGTTGATCCGGCGCCTGGATACCGGGCTGGATGCGGTGAGCCTGCTGCAACGGCTGTTGGGCTACGCCGGCACCGGTATCGAATCGGCAGAAGTCCAGCGGCTGGCCTGCGATTTTGGTGGTGCGCTACCGGCTGCCCAGTTGGTGTCTCTCAACGGCTTGTACCCGGTGATGCAGCGTTTGCCCCTTGCCTTGTGGCGTGACAGCCGCGGGCGTCAAGAGGCTCTGCACAACATCTTGCTGGTGATGGACGAATTCACCCGTGCCGAGCGCGGTCATTCGCACTTCGAGAGCGAGTCGAGGAGCCAGCAGTGACGGTGCTGGCCTCCATCAACGCTGTGCTGCTCAAGGTGGCGCAGCGTGCTGAGGTGTTAGGCGCGGTGGTGGTCATGGCCATCGTGTTTATCTTTATCGTGCCGTTGCCCACCTGGCTGGTGGATATCCTGATTGCACTCAATATCTGTATTTCCTGTCTGCTGATCGTGCTGGCGCTGTACCTGCCTGGGCCGTTGGCGTTCTCATCGTTCCCATCGATTTTGCTGCTGACCACTATGTTTCGCCTGGCACTGTCGATTGCCACCACGCGTTTGATCCTGCTGGAGCAGGATGCGGGTGACATTGTCGAAGCCTTCGGGAATTTTGTGGTGGGCGGTAACCTGGCGGTGGGCCTGGTGATTTTCCTGATCCTGACCCTCGTCAACTTCCTGGTGATTACCAAGGGCTCCGAACGGGTCGCTGAAGTCGCTGCCCGCTTCAGCCTGGATGCGATGCCGGGCAAGCAGATGTCGATCGACAGTGATTTGCGCGCGGGGCTGATCGACGGAGGGCAGGCGCGGGATAAGCGTGAGCAGTTGTCCCGTGAAAGCCAGCTGTTCGGGGCCATGGACGGCGCCATGAAATTCGTCAAAGGCGACGCTATTGCCGGGTTGATCATCGTGCTCATCAACCTGCTGGGTGGTTTCTCCACTGGGATATTCCAGCATGGGATGAGTGCGGGCGAGTCGATGGCGTTGTATTCGGTACTGACCATTGGCGATGGTCTGATCGCACAGATTCCCGCGCTGCTGATCTCCCTGACCGCCGGCATGATCATTACCCGTGTGGCCCCGGATGGACGCAAGGGCGCCAATAACATGGGCGCCGAAATTGCCCGGCAGATGACCAGTGAGCCCAAGAGCTGGATGATCGCCTCGGTGGGCATGCTTGCTTTCGCCGCACTCCCGGGCATGCCCACGGTGGTGTTTATTCTGATCTCGCTGATGACCGGCAGCCTGGGCTACTACCTGGCGCGTCAGCGACAGCGCGAGGCTGCCCCGCCTGCTCAGGCTGAAAAGGTGGTGCGCCCCGAGGAGAACGGTGACGAAGACCTGCGCGGCTTTGATCCGTCGCGCCCGTATCTGTTGCAGTTCCACCCGACGTTGTACGCAACGCCGCAGGTCATCGATATCGTTCATAAAATCCGTCAGGCCCGAAATGCACTGGTCACGAGTATCGGTTTGACGCTGCCGCCGTTTGAAGCCGAATTCGATGACTTGCTGGCGCCCGACGAGATGCGCTTTTGCGTGCATGAGGTGCCAGTGATGGCGGCGACCCTGAGCGATCGGATAGCAGTCGAATACGCGTCGCTGACACCTCCGTTGGAGCGAGGCGAAAGAGGGCTTCCCGAGCGCGATGAACAGGACTGGTTGTGGCTCGCTCCCGATGACCCCTTGCTGGACGATCCCCTGGTCGAGCGTTTCAGTGCCCAGAGCCTGATCATCGAGCGTATGACGCGAGCGATGATGCTGAGCGGGCCACGGTTCCTGGGTATCCAGGAAAGCAAGGCGATCCTCAGTTGGCTGGAGCACAACCAGCCGGAACTGGTACAGGAACTGCAACGTATCATGCCGCTTTCGCGGTTTTCGTCGGTGTTGCAGCGCTTGGCCGGCGAAGGCGTGCCGTTGCGTGCGGTGCGTTTGATCGTCGAGTCATTGATCGAATACGGCCAGCATGAACGCGAGCCGGATGCCTTGGCCGATTACGCACGCATTGCGCTCAAGGCGCAGATCTACCATCAGTACAGCGAGCCCGATGGCCTGCATGCCTGGCTGCTGTCACCCCACACTGAAAACATCCTGCGCGAAGCGCTGCGCCAAACCCAGAGCGGAGTGTTCTTTGCCCTCGACAACGAGAGCAGTGCGGCCCTGATCAACCTGCTCAATCAGGCATTTGTGGCGCGCCCTAAGAGCAAGAGCGTGATGCTGGTGGCACAGGATCTACGCAGTCCCTTGCGCACCTTGCTGCTGGACGAATTCAGCCATGTGCCGGTGCTGTCTTTTGCCGAGTTGGGGAGTACTTCCAAGGTCAAGGTGCTGGGGCGTTTTGATCTGGGCCAGGACGAATTGATGCGCGGGGCGCTGGCATGACCCCGCCGTTAATGCTGACGCGACAGGTGCGATGATGTTCGAGCTGCGGGTGCTGGAGGGTCTGCAAAAAGGCGCTGCTCTGCCGTTGTTTGGCGAGCAATGGAGCCTTGGCGCCCACGCGGACGCCGACCTGTTGTTAAGAGACCCGGGTATCACCGAGAACCACGCACGTTTGCAATTGATCGACGGGCATTGGTCGGTGCAGGCCGAAGCAGGACTATTGCAAGACAGCGATGGGCAAGTGCTGGCGCAGATCGGCAACCTGGCATTCAACACGCCTTTTGTGATCGGTACCGTTCGCTTGTGTGTGGCGCCTGCCGGTCAGCCTTGGCCGCAGGCGCCGGTTGACAGGCCAGCGCAGGTGGCGTCGATGCCCGAGCCCGCCAGGCGGCTGTTGCTGTCTTCGATCTCTACGTCGCAACAGAAGCGTTTGATCAGCCTGGTGTTGCTGTGCGCTGTGGTCATCGTTGCAATCGGTATCGTCTCGACAGCGGGGCGCGGGGCGCAAGCGTCGCTGATGCCGCCCGTTGAGCAAAAACAGGAGCTGGGTTCGCCCTTCGAGGCGCGACAGCAGTTGTTGAAGATGCTCAGCGAGCGCGAGTTGGCACAGCGGGTCAGCTTGCAAGTGATCAATGGCCAGATTGTTCTCAACGGTGATGTTTCCCAGGAGGACGTCGAGCTGGTCGCACGCATGCTCAGCCGTTTCGCCGAGCAGTTCGACACCGCCGTGCCAGTGATCAGCCGCGTGCAGGTACGCGACAACACGCTCCCATTCAAGATCCTCCAGATCGTGGGGGGCGCCAGCGGCCACGTCGTGCTGGAGGACGGACTTCGGTTGTTCGTGGGCGACGAACTGGATGGCCTGCGGCTGGTGTTGATCGACAACAACAAAGTGATTTTTGACGGTACGCAACGTTATGAGGTGCGCTGGTGAACGACTCGATACAGGCGCGCCTGGAATCATGGCGGCTGAGCCAGTCACAAGCACTGACCCGCTTTGCGCCCGTTTCGATGCGCGGTCGGATACAGCGTGTGAACGGCATGCTGCTGCAATGCCGGCTGCCCGACGCACGTATCGGCGACTTGTGCCAGGTGGAGAAAAAACCGGGTGATTGCATGCTGGCCGAAATCATCGGGTTCGATCAGCAGGACGCCGTGCTCAGCGCCCTGGGCAACCTGGAGGGTGTGCGTGTAGGTGCCAGTGTCGAGCGCCTGGGTGTGCCGCACCGGGTGCAAGTCAGCGAGGCGCTGCTGGGGCAGGTGCTGGATGGATTTGGTCGACCTATTGCGGGTGACGGTCCCAGTGCCTTTGTCGCAAGCGACACGCTCGATGCCAGCACGGTGTTGTGCGAAGCACCGTTGCCGACTGAGCGGCCGAGGATCCATCGGGCGCTTGCCACGGGGGTGCGTTCGATCGATGGTCTGTTGACCCTGGGGGAGGGCCAGCGCGTAGGACTGTTTGCGGGTGCCGGTTGTGGCAAGACCACCTTGTTGGCGGAGATCGCCCGTAACGTGGACTGCGATGTGATTGTGTTCGGCCTGATTGGCGAGCGAGGTCGCGAACTGCGTGAGTTTCTCGATCATGAGCTGGACGACGCACTGCGCGCCAAGGCCGTATTGGTCTGTGCCACCTCCGACCGTTCCAGCATGGAGCGCGCCCGCGCCGCCTTCACTGCAACCGCACTGGCCGAAGGGTTTCGACGTAAAGGCCAGCGGGTGTTGTTGCTGATCGACTCCCTGACCCGGTTCGCCAGAGCCCAGCGCGAGATCGGCCTGGCAGCCGGCGAACCCCTGGGGCGTGGTGGCTTGCCGCCGTCGGTGTATAGCTTGCTGCCGCGGTTGGTGGAGCGGGCCGGGCTGACCCGGGACGGTGTCATCACCGCCATTTATACGGTGCTGATCGAGCAGGACTCGATGAGCGACCCGGTGGCGGATGAGGTTCGCTCACTGCTCGACGGTCACATCGTGTTATCCCGCAAGCTGGCCGAGCGTGGTCATTATCCGGCGGTGGATGTGCTGGCCAGCTTATCGAGGATTCTGAGCAATGTGGCGGAGCCTGGACATATCCGGGCCGGCACCGCGTTGCGGCGTCTGTTATCGGCGTATCAGCAGATCGAGCTGATGCTCAAGCTGGGTGAGTATCAGCCCGGCAGTGATGCCTTGACCGATATGGCCGTGGACAGCCGTCAGTCTGTCGATGGTTTTTTGCGCCAGGACCTGCGAGAGCCATCACCTATCACGACGACCCTGGAGCAACTGACGGAGCTGACAGCGTATGTCCCCTTCTGACTCACTTATCGCTGAAGTCGAGACACTGCGGCGCTTGCGCCGGCATCGCGCTGATCGTGTCGAGCGAGCCTTGAGCGCCGCCCAACGAGCCCAGCGAACCCTGCTCGAACAGATCGAGCAGGCGCAGCAGACGCTTGAGCACACTCGCCTCGAAGAGGCCAGGCAATGCGCGCAACTGTTCAATCAGCACCAGGGGCAGGTGATGACCTTCAAGGCGCTGAAAGACTGGGGCGCCCAGGAGCGCAACCTGTCGGCCGGCACATTGCGTGAAGAGGGCCAGTTACAAGCCTTGCATGAGCAAAAGACGCAGCAGGCGGTGCACATCAGCAGCGTGCAGAAGCAGGTTACCCACTGCTTGCGCGAGGTCGAAAAACTTCAGGAGCTGGCCAGGTTATTGACTCGAGAGGAGACGTGACGCAGGTGCCGGCGGACAAGGTCGAGCGTTCGCGCCCGCGTGAGCTTCGTGATACGCGTGAGGCAGGGGCAGGCGTGGTTATCCCTGAAGAACACGGGCAATTGTTCCGCCGGTTGTTCGTGGATGAGGGTGAGCCCAAGAATTATGGGAGCCACGCTGCGGCGGGACGAAGCGCTGCCGCAGAGATTGGCATGATCCAGACATTGGCCGAACAGTTGGCACCTCGGATACACGGCGCTTCGCAATGGCCGCTTGAGGCGACGCTGTACTTGCCTCGGCTGGGGCGGATCCAGGCCCGCATCCGACGAGAACACAACACTTGGAATGTTGAATTGGACGCGGAGCACGACACGACGACGCGTTGGCTTAGTGGCGTGCGGCAACGCTGCGAGGATCGGATCGCCCAGGCTGTTGGCGAGCCGGTCAGCCTGCATTTGGTACACCTGGAGCGCACATGATGATGCCACCTCTGGCCTTGCGCGCGGTCGAGGGTGACGTGGTCGCGGCCCTGCGTCGGTTGGGCGGCGGGCTACGCATGCCGTTTGAGGTCGACGGCCAGAGTGGGGCGTTGCAGCTTGAACCCGCGTGTGCGCCGGAGGGCGTCACGCCGTTGTGTTTTGAGACGGCCTGTGGGGTCCTGGCGTTCGGTGAGCCTTCGCCGCAGCTCAGCCTCTTGGGCCAGTGCCCAGTGACACTGGCCCAGGCTGGCAATGATCCGGACTCCTGGTTCTGGGCCTTGTTTGAACACCACCTGAGCCCACAGGTTCGAGCGTTATTCGGCTCCCTGCGTTTGTCACCCACGGTGCCCGCGTTGGACTTCGGTTGCCGGCTGTGGGTAAGCCTTGGCGCGTCCAGGGTGGCGGGCTATCTGTGGATGTCTGCGCAGAGCTTTTTGGCACTGTGCGAGGCGGGGCCTTGGCAGCCGACAGCCGCGCCGATGCCTGATCGGTTTCAACTGACGCTCGCGGTCACGCTGGGGCGTTTGCGTTTGTCGATCGCGCAGGTGTGCAGCGTCCGTGAAGGCGACGTCGTGCTACTCGAACACTCCTATTTTCAAGTGCAGGGCAACGGTTACTTGCCCGTCGGTAAGCAGCGCCTGCACGGGCGCATTGACGACGCACACGGGCCGCTGTGCCTGACCGTGAGTTCAATTGAGGAAACAACTGTGGACGAAGATTTGGCTGTTCATCACGCCCCGGAGGCGGGGGACGATCGACCGGTGACGGATGTATTCGGTCATGAGCCATTTGATGAGTTGAGCATGGCGCTCAATGTACGCTGTGGCACGCTGAACCTGAGCCTGGGCGAGTTGCGCAATCTCGCCCCCGGTGCCGTGTTGGGGATCACCGGTTACGCTCCCGGCATGGCCGGGCTCTACTATGGCGATCGGCCCATCGGCCAGGGCCAACTGGTCGAGGTTGATGGGCGGCTTGGCCTGCAGTTGTCCCGTGTGGTGTTCTCCCGATGACCTTCCAGGGGGTCGACCCGCTCGTTCTCGCGCTGTTTCTGGGGTCGTTGTCGCTGATGCCGATGTTGTTGATCGTCTGCACGGCGTTCTTGAAGATCGTCATCGTGCTGATGATTACCCGCAACGCCATCGGCGTGCAGCAGGTGCCGCCGAGTATGGCGATCAATGGCATCGCCCTGGCGGCGACGCTGTTTATCATGGCGCCCGTCGGCTATGAGGTAGCGCAGACGCTCAAGACGTCACCGCTGGATTTGAGCAGCGTGCAGACCATGCAGGAGACCGGCCTGGTGGCCATCCAGCCGTTGCGCACGTTCATGCAGCGCAATACCGATCCGGATGTCCTGACTCACCTGAAGGAAAACAGCGCACGCATGTGGCCGGCGGAAATGGCCCAGCAGGTCCAGCGCGAAGACTTGATCCTGTTGATGCCGGCCTTTGTTCTTTCGCAGTTGCAGGCGGGTTTCGAGATCGGCTTCCTGATCTACATCCCCTTCATTGTCATCGACTTGATCGTTTCCAATCTGCTGCTGGCGTTGGGCATGCAGATGGTCTCACCCATGACCATCTCCCTGCCGCTCAAGCTGCTCCTGTTCGTGCTGGTGTCCGGCTGGTCGCGGCTGCTCGACAGCCTGTTCCTTTCTTATCTCTGAGTGGCCTATGGAACCGATCGTGCTGTTCAAGCAAGGCATGTTGTTGGTGGTGGTCCTGTCGGCGCCGCCCTTGATTGTGGCGGTGGTTGTCGGTGTGCTGACCTCGTTGATACAGGCGCTGATGCAGATACAGGATCAGACCTTGCCCTTTGGCATCAAGTTGGTGGCGGTTGGCGTCACCTTGATACTGACCGGGCGTTGGATTGGGGTGGAGTTGATCCAACTGATCAACCTGACGTTCGACATGATCGCCCGTTCGGCACTCCACTGAGGTTACCGGCTTGTTGCTTCTGGTTGATTACCTGCCCAGTTTGTTGATCGCTATGGCGCGCATCTATCCGTGTGCTTTTCTGGTGCCCGCATTTTGCTTCCAGCACCTTAGGGGGATGCCCCGACATATCATCGTGATGGTCCTTGCGCTGATTCCGGCACCCGGGATCTACAGCGTGCTCAAGGGCCAGGACTACTCGGCATTGATGATCGGCGGGTTGGTGTTCAAGGAGATGGCGTTGGGGTTCCTGCTCGGGATCTTGCTGGCCATGCCGTTCTGGATGTTTGAGTCAGTGGGCGCGTTACTGGACAACCAGCGTGGCGCCCTGGCCGGTGGCCAGCTCAACCCGTCGTTGGGGCCGGACGCTACGCCCGTGGGGCATCTGTTCAAGCAATTGGCGATTTACCTGTTGATCGCCACCCTCGGGCTTGGCGTGTTGACCCAGGTGATCTGGGACAGCTATCTGGTGTGGCCGCCGACGGCCTGGTTGCCATCGGTGGCAGTGAATGGCTTTAGCGTGTTTGTGGGGCTGTTGGGCGATACGCTGATGCACATGATGCTTTACGCCGCACCGTTTATTGCCGTGTTGCTGTTGCTGGAATTTGGTATCGCGTTGCTCGGGCTGTATAGCCCGCAACTGCAAGTGTCGACCCTCGCGCCCCCGCTCAAAAGCCTGGCCGGGCTGATGATCCTGATCCTGTACTTTCCCTTGCTGCAGGATTTGATCGTCGGCCGCATGAGCCTGCTGGGTGATCTCAAGCACTCCCTGGGCCTGTTGTTTCAAGGCCCGACGCCATGAGTGATTCAGGCGAGAAAAAGCACGCGGCTACGCCGAAGAAGTTGCGTGATCAGCGTCAAAAAGGTCAGGTCGCGCAAAGCCAGGATGTCGGTAAATTGCTGGCGCTGACCGCCTTGAGCGAGATCGCCTTGTTCACGGCCGAGCCTAGCATGCAGCGCTTCCAGCAACTGATGGTGCTGCCCATGTCGCGAATGGGCCAACCCTTCGCCCGCGCCTTGGAAGAGGTGCTGCTGGAAAGCTTGATCGTGTTTTTTGCATTTGCCCTGATGATGGCCGGCGTGGCGATCAGCGTGAAGCTGATCAGCAGTTGGATGCAGTTCGGGTTGCTGTTTGCACCGCAGAGCCTGCAACTCAACTTCAGTCGCCTTAACCCAATCAGTCAACTCAAGCAGATGTTCTCAGCCCAGCAGGTCATGAACCTGTTGATGGGCCTGGCCAAGGCCCTGCTATTGGGGGTGATCCTGTATGTCGTGATCGGTCCGTCAGTGGGAACGCTGATCAAGCTGGCCGGCAGCGACCTGCAAACCTATGTCCAGGCGCTGATTACCGTGTTCCGTCACTTGTTGCATGCCTGCCTGGGCTTGCTGTTGGTATTGGCGTTGATTGACCTGGCGTTGCAGAGGCACTTTTTTGCAAAGCGCATGCGCATGACCCAAGTGGAGGTGCTCAAGGAGTACAAGGACATGGAAGGTGACCCTCATGTGAAGGGGCAGCGTCGCTCCCTGGCTTATCAACTGGCCCAGGAAGAACCCAAGGTCAAGCTGCCCAAGCTGGAAGAATCGGACATGCTGGTGGTCAACCCGACGCACTTTGCCGTCGCCTTGTATTACCGCCCCGGCAAAACGCCGCTGCCGTTACTGGTGGACAAAGGCACGGATGCCCAGGCCCGTGCGTTGATTGACCGCGCGAAAGCCGCCGATGTCCCAGTGGTCCAGTGTGTCTGGTTGGCTCGTACGCTGTATGAGAAGAAGCTGGGGGCGGGTATTCCTCGCGAAACATTGCAGGCGGTAGCGTTGATCTACCGGACCTTGCGTGAGCTTGACGATGAAGCCAAGCGTGAAACCCTGGAGTTGCCGGAGCTTGAGCGACGTTGATTCAGCGATAGGCGCGTCTGTCCAGCGCCTCAAGACTGGCCAGCGAGAGCAGCCGACTGAGGGTTTCGTCCAGCGCCTGGCGTTGTGTCGGCAGTGCATGCCAGATCACCAGGTTGCCCATGGCGTCGAGGTAGATAAAGCAGCCCTTGAAGGCCGCTGCTTGCGCAAACCGGCGTTCAAGTACCCGCTGTAATTGCCCGGATTGCAAGACGTCACGGGTCACCTGCAAGGCCAATCCCGGGCCGGCAGCAGTGGCCCGAGCGCAGATATTGATACCCGGACCGACTGACAGGTGGGCGCCGTTGCCGCCCACCCATGCGTCGCAGAACGCCTCGCGACGCTGCTGCTCGGTCATCGTTCCAGTGATATCGTCTGGTAATCCGAACGCTCTCCTGACGGGCCCGGTTCGGCCCGCATCTGCGGTGGCCACCAGACCACCAGCGTGTCCTTGCCTGACTGCGGACGCGAGCAGGAGTCGCCTTTGCAGGTTGGCGTGCAGCCGGCGACGAGCAGTGCGGCACCGATGAGTGTGGAGCACAACAGTAAAGGTTTCATTGCGGGGCGTTCCGGGTTGGGGTGAGCAGGGAAGGGCGGGATATACCGATGTGTGCGTCTTTCACGACTGGGCGCATGGCGATAAATACCTCGGCTTCCTCACCCGGCTTGAGCCAGGCTCGTGGCCACACGCTGACGGCCAGGGTGTGTGAGTTACTGCACTCCTTTTCATCAATTCGTACATTGCGCTTGAACTGGTTGCGCAGCACTACGATGGCCACGTTGAAGTCCGGGCCGGTGTACCACTGGCTGCGGTCGGTATTGAGCGCCAGCAGCTCGCGTGTGGTGCATAACGTATTGAGCCCCAAGGGCATGGGGGCCGCCTTGAAAGCCTTGGGCACCTGGCCGCTCACCAGATGCGCCAGGGTGCTGGTGATATCGCTGCGTTTGATCACCGGTTGGTGAGGGGCATAGCGCCTGGCCAAGGGTTTGAGTGCCGCTTGCAACTCGGCCTGATCGTCTTGGGGCAAGTAGCGCGAAGGATCGTCCTGATCGCCGATGACCCGAGGAGTCAGGATGAACAGCCTTTCGCGGCGATTGTTCTGGCGTTCGGTGGAGGAAAACAATGCCTTGCCCAGCAGGGGAATATCCCCCAGCAGTGGCACTTTATTGTGCTTGTCGGTGCTTTCGCTGACGTGGAAGCCGCCGATTACCAGTGAGCGTTTCTCCGCCATCACCGCCTGGGTGCTGACCTTGCCTCGGCTCACATCCGGTGTCGTGCTCAGGGGGGTGGACGCATTGAAGTTACCGTCTTCGATATCCACCAGCAGATGGATCTGATGCTTGCCACGGGACGTGATGACCCTGGGGACGACCTGGAAACTGGTGCCGACCGTGACGGGTAAAATGGTTGCGTTCTCGGTGCCGCCCACCAGGTATTGAGTACGGTTGAAGTCAATCACCGCGGGATGGTTTTCCAGGGTCAGGACCGACGGATTAGACACCAGGGTCGCCAGGCCGCGGCTTTCCAGGGCACGGATGTGTGCGTAGAACCTGTCGCGGTTTTCAAATGAAAGTTGCGATGACGTGCCGGGGTTCATGTTCACACCGCCTCGGAAGCGGCTGTTCTGAAAACCCCAGTTAACCCCGAATTCCTGCAGTTGAGTGCGCTCGATATCCAGGATGATCGCGTCGATTTCCACCAGTTTGCGCGCCACATCGAGCTGGGCAATCAGGTCGCGATACATGGCCTGGCGTTCGGGCAGGTCATAGATCAGTACTGCGTTATTGCGCACGTCCGCTTCGACGCGGATTTTGCCGCTGCTGACGGAGGCGCGTGGCGTGACCGTGGGGCCAGTGCCTGATGGCTCCGGCGACGGGGTGGTGCCGAGCATCTGTCCCAGCAACGGGTTGCTCAAGCGAGCGCCGCTCGCCGCCAGCGGTGCGGGTGCGGAGGGTGGTGTGGCACGCGGTGGCAGTACTGAGGCCGGGCGCGGCTCCAGTAGCCCGCGCAACATATTGGCGACGCCGGGGATCATGTGTTTTTCGCCGCGATAGTCAATCTGGCGGTCTGCGGCGTTGGCAAACTTCAGTGGGAACGTCAGCACGCTCTGTTTTTCATCGGGGGACCGGCGCTGGCTGGCGAACTGTTTGACCTGTTCGATGTAGCGCCTGGGGCCGGAGACCAATATCACACCGTCCTCGGGGAGCTCGCCCCACCCGAAGCGGCTCTCCAGCAAACCGATATCAGTCAATGCCTGCTTCAAATCCGCGATGGTTTCCGAGGACACCTCAAGGCGTGCGGACTCCTGCTGATCCAGGGTGCTGATATAGAGGGTGTTGTTGTACAGGTACCATTGGAAACGATGCTCTACACCCAGCCTGTCGAGGAGAGACTGGGGCGTATTCGCGCGGATTTTTCCATTGACGGTACCCTCCAGAAGGCCCTCGATCTGCAGCTGCGTGCCGAAGGTCTGGGCGAAGTCTTCCAGCACCTCGCGCAAGGGCTTGTGTTCGGCTTCATAGGCATAGGCGGTGTTTTTCCATTCGCTGGGAATGGCGGCCAGCGTGCTTTGCGAAGGGATCAGCAACCATGGCAGAACGAGCAGCCAGCGCCAGTCGGCACGTTTTGCAGATAACTGGGGCGAGGGGCCATGCAAGCAATCAGGCTTGTCGGACGTGTTGTTCATGAGGCGTTCTCTGATTAATGCGAAAGCGGATGTCGCGAGGTTGGGCTCTGCGCACGGGCGGGGCGTGCAAGGCGGGCCATGACTGCCCGCCAGGTATCACGCTGATTGAGCAGCGCTTCGAGACACGTCTGCGCACGCGTTGGGCTCGGCTCGTCGTGCAGGCACCCAAGCAACCACAGCGCGCCGTGGGCGGGGTCTTGGGCGAGCGCCCCTGGAAAGTGATTCAAGCTGGCTGCGCCCAGGCGCATCCAGTTTTCCAACTCGGCGTTGGCGGGCACCTGCTGAGTGAGTTGGACGCCGAGTAGCAGCGCGCCTCTGTCACGTCGAAGGACGATGCGGCTATCGCCTTCCGTCAACGTGATCTGCGGATCGGAACTGCTCAACCAGCGCGCCAGACAGTCATCACCGTCAAGGGATCCCATCAAAGATGACCTTGCCTTTTTCGGCCATGTGATTGGTCATCGCGAAGGTTGAGGTCACAAGACGGTTGGCATCCATCTTCAACGCGAGTGCCTGATCCAGTAATGCCGTGAACGTCTCGTTATCGAGGGCTTCTTCTGAGGCTTTACTCATCTCTTCGAGGCGGCGGTTGACGGCATCCAGTTCCCTGTATTGCCTTTGATGCTGGCGGTAATCAAAACTCATGGCGGCTCTCCGGTGGCTTTGCCGTTATAAGTGGCTCATGCCTGGTAACGGTTCCACTCGAAGACTTTTGAAAGGCAATGTAATCAGTACGGCCGGAAATTCCTTACCTGCCGCCGGCCACCGGCTCAAGCAACAGCAGGCTATCAACGGTCGAGCGCCACTCGATGTGAAAGCTGCCTTCGTCGGTTTCCAGAATGAGTGTCTGGGCCGTCAGGGAGTTGTCCAGGCGCAGGCTCCAGGGGGCGTCGCTGTGAAGTGTCAGCCAGTGCTCTACCTGCAAGTGGTCCTGTGGATGGCAGACCAGGTTGGCCGCGATGGCAGGGACTTGCGTGTTCAGCATTTTTTTCAGCAAGGCACTGAGGCGCTCAGCGGGCGGTGTCTGCTCCAGCAGGTTGCTCAGCGCCTGATTGGTGACTGATGTGGCAATCTGTTCAAGCCGCTCGCAAATGGCCTGGCGTTCCAGCTCCCAGCGCTGGAGTTGGCGATTGGCGCGCTGCCAGAACTCGGCTTGTGCCTGCTCAAGCCATTGCTCGCTTTTTTCCTGAGCCTGGCGCAGCAGCGTGTCGGCTTGTGCCTGCGCATGTTTGAGCAGCCGCTCGGCCTGCTGACTGTCGGCAAGGACTGCCCGTGGAATCAAGGCATCGGGCAGGCTGGCGGTGGGAATCGACAGTTCAATCTTGTGTCGGCATAACATGGTGCAGGGGCCCTCCGGAAGGATCCGCGTGAAAGTCGTCCTCTGTCGCAGAACTGGCACGCCAGATGACCGCCTGCCAGACAGTGTCCAGTTTGCTTCCCGCTTGCGGCAGGTATTGGCTTTCGAGTTCCAGTACTCGACGTTTTGCAAAACTGAGGCGCAGGCGCTGCCACACGCTGCGCTCGACCCAGGCGCGCAGATGATGCAAAGGGTCCTCGCCGGGCTGTCGGGAGCAAGAGGGCAGCGCCATGGATAGACGAGCGCACCACTGCCGCTGTTCATGACTCAAGGCGGTGTCGTGCTGTGGGTGGTAAATACCGTCGACCAGGGTCAGCATCAACGCTTGTTGCTCCGGCGGCGCCAGCACCATTCGCAGCAGCGCTGGAGAGGGCTGGATGGGCAGGCAGGGCGTGATGCCTAATGCGCGACTGATCAGCTCATGTCGGCCGCGACATAGCGCCTCGTTGGTCGGTGAGTTGAGATCGAAGGCGGCCCATTGGTGCTGCGAACGAGCCCAGGGGCAGGCCCACCAATGAACCCATTCGCGGATGTCATGCATGCGGGGGAGGGCTCGAAGGCACCGACGCCGGTGTGAATGCGGACCGTGCCTTGCGAAGCCATAGAGCGGCAGCGACGCCTGACAGTATCAGGACGATCAGCAAGATCACCACGCTGATCTGCCAGAAGGCCAAGTCAGCCTCGGGCACAAGGAACGCGCCGAAGTAGACCAGGCGTTCCCGCTCGACGTAGGCCGCAGCCGGTACAAACGTGACGGTGAGTTTTTGCGGGTTGTCTGCCGTGGTACTCATGCCAGGAATGCTGCTGGCGACCATCCTGCGCACGCGTGGCCTGATATTGTCCGGCTCCAGCCTGGGGTCGTGCTTGATAAAGACCGAGGCTGAGGCCGGTTGTACGGGTTCGCCCGGTGCTACACGCTCCGGTAGCACAACATGGACGCGGGCAACGATGACCCCGTCAATGTTGGATAACGTAGCCTCCAGCTCTTGGGACAAGGCATAGATATAGCGCGCACGCTCTTCCAGCGGGGTAGAGATAACCCCCTCCTTGCGGAAAATCTCACCCAATGTGGACCGAGCGGTTTTTGGCAGCCCTGCCGCTTCCAGCGTTCGAACCGCGCGGGCGATATCGCTTGTCTGTACCCGCACCACTACACCGTCTTTCTCCAGTACCTTCTGGGCACGGATGTGCTTGTCCGCCAGTTCGGCGATCACATCGTTGGCTTCCTGCTCGGACAGTTGGCGGTGAAGGTCAAGGCGTTCGCCACAGCCGCTCAGCATTACCATCAGCGTAAGTAATAAATAGATGACACGACGCGTGCGCATAAGCGGCCTACTGCAGGTTGGTGGTTTTTTCTACCATCGAAACGCAGTGCTTAATGATTTTCACCGACACGGTCAGGATCTCTTTGCTTTCAACCAGCGCCTGCGGGACCTCGGCTGATTTTATGGAGTTCTTGTTTTTCACCAGGTCGCTCAAGCCTTTGGACACGTCATTGGCGCGTGTTTTCAAATAGTTCGACTGCTCGGCCAGAAAGTGAGTGCCAATGGCAGGGCCCGGTGTTTTGACGCTGTCATTGTTTGCCAGGGCTGACGCAAAAAAATGGCTGTCGAGCGTGCCGTCAGGGGCGGCCGTCATTTCGGCGCTTGGAGCAAGCGTGGACGACGGTGAGGCCCACTCGGTTTTTGATAGCATTTAATCTCCACCCATTGCAGGAGGTTGATAACAAAGAGAGCTGCCTCCCTTGCAAACCAGACAAAGGAGGCAATAAGGTCAGGCCCTGGCTATACCTATCTGCTGCATTACTTTGTTGCCATAATCGATACGAATGCCATCAATGGTTTGCTTGATATTTTGTGCGTTCTTTTCTTTTTGCAGTAAATCTGTTGCCTCTTTCAACTCGTCGTTTGAGACTCCGCCGATACCAGAAGCCAGTTGAGATACGTTGTTGATGGACATATGCAGTACCTGTTTTAGGATTGGAAGTTTCTAAGCGTTTCACAAAATGTGCTTACGCAAGCACTGGCGAGCTAATGCTCATGTAGTGGGTGGCAGAAACGTTTTTATTGGTTCCGGATTGGCGCTGCCTAGTGGTTTCCAGATGTTTCGTATGTACTGCCTGGAGGCTCGACTAGTTGAATATATTCAAGTGTTTCAATCGGTAGTAAAGCGTGCGCTTGGGAATTCCCAGCTCCAACGCCACACTTTCCACGCAGTCGGCGTGACGTTTGAGCGCCGCTTCAATCAGCGATTTCTCGATTTGTTGCAGCTTTTCCTTAAACGGTTGCACCGGATGCTCGACCACCGGCTCGCAAAGGGGCGGCAGGCCCAACACAAAGCGCTTTGCCGCTGAGCGCAGTTCTCGGATGTTGCCGAGCCAGCTGTGACACAGCAATTGTTGGAACAGCGTATTGGAAGGCGTTGGCGCGGCGCATTGGAAGTGCTCGGCTTCCTGTTGGACCATGTTCAGGAACAACGGAATGATTTGCTCCTGGCGGGTCCGCAGCGGTGCCAGGCGGATGTTGACGACATTGAGGCGGAAAAACAGATCGCGCCGGAAAGTACCTTGCTCAACCATGTCATGCAGTGATTGCTGGGCAGAGGCGATTACCCGCATATCTACCGGGATGAAGCGGGTCGACCCCAGGCGCTCCACCCCGCGAGACTCCAGTGCACGTAACAGCTTGGCTTGCAGCGAGAGGGGCATGCTGTCGATTTCATCCAGATACAAAGTGCCTAAGTGCGCCGCTTCGATAAAACCCGCACGTGACTGGACTGCGCCGGTATAGGCGCCGCTGTTCACGCCGAACAATTGGCTTTCCGCCAGGCTTTCCGGGATCGCCGCACAGTTCACGGGAACGAAGTTTCCCCGACGCCCGGATAAACGGTGAACGCGTTGGGCCAGTGTGTCTTTGCCTGTACCGGTCTCACCCAATAATAGAATGTCAACGTTTAGGGTTGCAGTGCTGTTGATCGTATGCTCGATATCGGAACTTTCAGTGAGTGCGGGGTCTGTTTCGTTTTCTTTTTGAAAGGCGGCCGACATAAGGTGGATGCTCTACTCTCACGTTCATTTCACTGCGGGTGGCGCGGATTATAAAGGCCACTCAGTAGAGCTTAAATTGCGAAGAATGTCATGAGGTCTTCAATAGGCAATTGCAAGAAAGTGGGTGGGAAAAGTTTAATTAAGTGCGCGTTTAAGTTATGCAAGTGGTTTTGTTGTTTTTAACGCCGCACGGTAAGTAAGAATAATCTTAAAGTTATGAGAAGTTATAAGGTGTGAGCAGGGAGGGTGATGGCTTGAGTGAGATGTTAAACCCAATACCTACAAAAAAGCCGATGCATGGCATCGGCTTTTTTGTCGAGAAGTCCAGCAGCTAATGCTTAGACGTTGAAACGGAAGTGCATCACGTCGCCATCCTTGACGATGTATTCCTTGCCTTCCAAACGCCACTTGCCTGCTTCCTTGGCACCGGCTTCACCCTTGTACTGGATAAAGTCGTTGTAGGCGATAACCTCGGCGCGGATGAAGCCTTTTTCAAAGTCAGTGTGGATCACACCCGCGGCCTGTGGCGCGGTAGCACCGACCTTCACGGTCCAGGCACGGACTTCTTCAACACCGGCGGTGAAGTAGGTCTGTAGGTTGAGCATTTCGTACCCGGCGCGAATCACGCGGTTCAGGCCAGGTTCTTCCAGGCCCAGGGCCTCAAGGAACATGTCTTTCTCTTCGCCGTCGTCGAGCTCGGCGATTTCCGCTTCGATCTTGTTGCACACAGGAACAACCAGTGCGCCTTCTTCCTCGGCGATGGCCATGACCACATCGAGCAGCGGGTTGTTCTCGAAGCCATCTTCCGCGACGTTGGCGATGTACATCACCGGCTTGGTGGTCAGTAGGTGGAAGCCTTTGATCACGGCCTTCTCATCAGCACCCATGTTCTTCATGAGGCTGCGTGCCGGCTTGCCTTCGGTGAAGTGAGCGATCAGTTGCTCCAACAGGCCCTTCTGGACGACGGCGTCCTTGTCACCACCTTTGGCGTTGCGTGCGACTTTCTGCAGTTGCTTCTCGCAGCTGTCGAGGTCGGCGAAGATCAGTTCCAGATCGATGATCTCGATATCGCGTTTCGGGTCGACGCTGTTGGAAACGTGAATCACGTTCTCGTCTTCAAAGCAGCGGACCACGTGGGCGATAGCATCGGTCTCGCGGATGTTGGCCAGGAACTTGTTGCCCAGACCCTCACCTTTCGAAGCACCGGCCACCAGGCCCGCGATGTCGACGAATTCCATGGTGGTCGGCAGGATGCGCTTTGGATTGACGATGGCCGCCAGTGCGTCCAGCCGTGGGTCCGGCATCGGCACGATGCCGCTGTTGGGCTCGATGGTGCAGAAGGGGAAGTTCTCCGCCGCAATACCGGACTTGGTCAGCGCGTTGAACAGGGTGGATTTGCCGACGTTGGGCAGGCCGACGATGCCGCAATTGAATCCCATGGTGTTTCCCCTCGGTAAGAGTCAGGCCTTCTGGCTGTGCAGGTTTTTCATCGCACGGTTCCATTCACCGGCGAAGATATCCGGCAGCACGCCGAGGGCAAAGTCGATGCTTGCATCGAGTTTTTCCTGTTCGGCGCGTGGCGCACGACCCAGGACGAAATTTGAAACCATACTGGCAACGCCTGGGTGGCCAATGCCGAGCCGCAAGCGGTAGAAATTATTCTGATTACCCAGCTGCGCAATGATGTCGCGCAGACCGTTATGCCCACCATGCCCGCCGCCGAGCTTGAGCTTGGCTACACCGGGAGGCAGGTCCAGTTCGTCATGGGCCACCAGGATTTCTTCGGGTTTGATCCGGAAGAAGCCTGCAAGCGCCGCGACAGCCTGGCCGCTGCGGTTCATGTAGGTGGTGGGAATCAGTAGACGAACATCCTGACCTTGATGCGAGAAGCGTCCGGTCAGGCCAAAATATTTGCGATCGGCCACAAGGTTCACACCCTGTGCGTGGGCGATACGCTCAACAAAAAGGGCCCCTGCGTTATGCCGGGTCTGTTCGTATTCGGCGCCTGGATTTCCCAGGCCAACGATCAGTTTGATGGCAGTCACGACAGGGGCCCTTCCTTTGGAGTTGTGGATAAGATCGCCAGACCGGAGTGCGGCGAAAGTGGACGACATTACATCATTTACTCAAGAGTAAACGCCGCGTTATCGCCCGCTTTCTCGCTACGTTTCGGTCCGCGATGTTTCCTCAAGCTCCGGCAATACAGAGTGAATTACTCTGCAGCGCCTTCTTCAGCTTCTGGAGCAACGCGTGGAGCGTGAACGTTGGCAACAGCTTTGTCATCACCGTGAGCCAGTGCGACAAACTCAACGCCTTTAGGCGCTTTGAGGTCGGACAGGTGGATGATGGCGCCGATTTCAGCAGCCGACAGGTCGACTTCGATGAACTCAGGCAGGTCTTTCGGCAGGCAAGTTACTTCGATTTCGTTTACAACGTGAGAAATCTCGCCGCCTTTCTTGATCGGTGCTTCTTCGCCGATGAAGTGCACAGGAACGATTGCGGTCAGTTTCTGGCCAGCAACAACGCGAACGAAGTCAGCGTGCATGATGAATTGCTTGGACGGGTGACGCTGCATCGCTTTAACGATTACGTTCTGCTTGGCGCCATCGACGTTCAGTTCGATAACGTGGCTGTAGGCAGCTTCGTTTTCGAACAGTTTGGCGATTTCTTTGGCCAGGATGGTTACGGATTCAGCAGGCTTGTTGCCACCGTAAACAACAGCAGGGATGTTGGCGGCGTGACGCAGGCGGCGGCTCGCACCTTTCCCCAGGTCAGTACGCGCTTGGGCGTTCAGAGTAAAGTCAGTCATTTTGTATCTCCAAAATAGCCATCATCGAGGGGCGTTTGCGACCAGCGCCGTACTCGATATGGGCAAAAAAGCCCCGCCCCAGCAGAATGCTGGGGCGGGGCGCTTTTCGTCAGTGGGGTGCTCCGTAGGTTTGACCCTTAACGGAACATCGCGCTGATCGATTCTTCATTGCTGATGCGGCGAACCGCCTCGGCAACGACCGGTGCAATATCCAATTGACGGATACGTGCACAGGCTTGAGCTGCAGCGGACAACGGGATGGTGTTGGTCACCACCAGTTCATCCAGTACGGAATTCTCGATGTTCTCGATCGCTCGGCCCGACAGCACAGGGTGTGTGCAGTAGGCGAAGACTTTGGCCGCACCGTGCTCTTTCAAGGCTTTCGCCGCATGGCACAGGGTGCCGGCGGTGTCGACCATGTCATCAACCAGAATACAGGTACGCCCTTCGACATCACCGATGATATGCATCACTTCAGAGTGATTGGCTTTTTCACGGCGTTTGTCGATGATCCCGAGGTCCACGCCCAGGGATTTGGCAACAGCCCGTGCACGCACGACGCCACCAATGTCCGGGGACACGATCATCAGGTTTTCAAAGCGCTGGTCTTCGATGTCATCCACCAATACTGGGGAGCCGTAGATGTTATCTACCGGAATATCGAAGAACCCCTGGATTTGGTCAGCGTGCAGGTCAACCGTGAGAACACGGTCGATACCTACCACGGTCAGCATGTCAGCAACGACTTTCGCGCTGATGGCCACACGTGCGGAGCGCGGACGGCGATCCTGACGGGCATAACCAAAGTAAGGGATTACAGCTGTGATTCGAGTCGCTGAGGAGCGGCGGAAGGCATCAGCCATCACGACGAGTTCCATCAGGTTATCGTTGGTCGGAGCGCAAGTCGGCTGAATAATGAAGACGTCTTTACCGCGAACGTTTTCATTGATCTCGGCTGTAATTTCGCCGTCGGAAAACTTGCCGACAGAGATGTCACCGAGAGGGATATGCAGCTGACGTACGACACGTCGAGCCAGATCGGGGTTAGCGTTCCCCGTAAAGACCATCATCTTGGACACGCGCAGTACCTAGAGGCTGAGGGTAACCTGGATGAGTATTAGAAAATGGCAGGGGCGGCTGGATTCGAACCAACGCATGGCAGGATCAAAACCTGCTGCCTTACCGCTTGGCGACGCCCCTGTATCTGTTGCAACGAGTGCCTAACACTCGATTCCTTTTAGAGCAGACTTTGCAGCTTGCGATGCAACATCGAAACGTTGCTTCCCTTTGCTACAAACCCTGTAAGGGTCTCTGTAAGAAGGGCCGAGACTTTATCAGCTTCAGCTTTGCTTGGGAAGCCCCCAAACACACAACTTCCAGTTCCGGTTAATTTTGCTTCGGTAAATTTACCTAACAAATTCAAAGCGTTACGTACCTCTGGATAACGCCTTGCTACAACCGGTAAGCAGTCATTTCGACTGTTTCCCTTGGGAACGGGGCGCACTTTAATGGGAGAAGAGTTACGTGTCAACAACGGATCTGAAAAAATTTCTGCTGTACTTACAGATACTTGCGGGACAAGCACGACATACCAAGGCTCCTCGGGGTATTCAGGGGTGAGTTTTTCCCCCACGCCTTCGGCGAAAGCCGCGTGCCCATGCACGAAAACCGGGACGTCGGCGCCTAGCGTCAGGCCCAGGGTAGCCAGGCGATCATGGTTCCAACCCAGCTGCCACAAGTGATTGAGGCCCAGCAGTGTGGTGGCGGCATTTGAACTGCCACCACCGATTCCACCACCCATGGGCAAGATTTTATCGATCCAGATGTCGATACCCAGCGGGCAACCGGATTGTTCCTGAAGTTTTTTTGCGGCCCTCACAATCAGGTTGCTGTCGTGGGGTACGCCGTCGAATTCGGTATGCAGTTTGATCACGCCATCGTCGCGAACAGCGAAGGTCAGTTCATCGCCGTAGTCGAGGAATTGAAACAGCGTCTGCAGCTCGTGGTAGCCGTCTTCACGGCGCCCGAGAATGTGCAGCATCAAATTGAGTTTGGCGGGAGACGGGAGCGTCAGTTTTTCCACAGTCACGTCATTGCCCCAACTTGCGTGGTTGCCAGTCCTTGATCACCAGCGTGACATCAAGGTCGGTGCCATGCAGCTTGATGCGCTCGGGCAGCCAATAACCGCTCTGTTGGACGTAGCTCAAATACTCGACCTGCCAACCATCCTGCTCGAGGGTGGCCAGGCGGCTGTCGCCGTTGAGGCTCAGGCGACTCTTGCTGTCCGGTGCCGGTAAGCCACGCACCCACCAGACGAGATGGGATACCGGCAGTTTCCAACCGATCTGTTCTTCCAGCAGTGCTTCCGGCGATGCCGCTTCATAGCGCCCCTGGTTGGCCACTTCGAGGCTCACTTGGCCGGGACGACCGGTCAGGCGGGCCGCGCCACGTCCTAGCGGGCCGGACAGGCGAATATCGTAGTAGTCCTGGCGTTGCAGCCAGAACAGCGTGCCGCTGCCCGAATCTTTCGGGGCACGCACTCCGACCTTGCCCTCGATCTGCCAGCCATCAATGCTGCTGAGCTGGTCCTTGTGTTGTTTCCATTGCCCGGGGTTGCCCTGGCCTTCAACGGATTCGCGGCTGCCTATGCCCGCGCAACCGGCGAGCAGGGCGATAAGACTGAACACTACAATGTGGCGCAAGAACATAAGCTTAAAGGGTCTCGGATCCGGTCAGGCGCTTGATGGTGCCGCGCAGGATGGGGCTTTCGGGTTGTTCCTTGAGGAATTTTTCCCAGATTTGTCGCGCTTCGCGCTGCTTGCCGTTGGCCCACAGCACTTCACCCAAGTGGGCGGCGACTTCCTGGTCGGGGAAGCGTTCGAGCGCCTGGCGCAGCAGGCGTTCCGCCTCGTCCAGGTTGCCCAGGCGATAATTCACCCAGCCCAGGCTGTCGAGTACGGCCGGGTCTTCCGGGTTGATCTTGTGCGCTTGCTCGATCAGGGCCTTGGCTTCGTCGTAACGCGTGGTGCGATCAGACAAGGTGTAACCCAGGGCGTTGAGCGCCATGGCATTTTCAGGGTCGCGCTTGATGATCAGGCGCAGGTCTTTTTCCATCTGCGCCAGGTCATTGCGTTTTTCCGCCTGCATGGCGCGGGTATACAGCAGGTTCAAATCGTCGGGATATTGCAGCAACGCTTGCTGCAGCACTTTCCAGGCACGCTCGCCCTGATTGTTGGCAGACAAGGTTTCGGCCTGGATCAGGTAGAGCTGGATCGCGTAGTCCGGTTCGGCGTCGCGGGCCGCGGCCAGGCGTTTTTCCGCTTCATCGGTGCGGCCGTTGCTCATCAGGATGTCAGCCTGGCGCAACTGCGCGGGCAGGTAGTCGTTACCTGGGCCGACCTGGGCGTATTCGAGCAGGGCGGCTTGTGGGTCATTGCGCTCTTCCGCAATGCGGCCGAGGTTCAGGTGCGCCGAGTCCACATGGCTTTCCCGCTCGATCAGCTCTTCCAGATACCCCTTGGCTTCGTCCCAGGCCTTGGCTTCCAGGCACACCAGTGCCAGGGAATAGCGCAGTTCGTCGTCGTCCGGGTATTGCTGGACCAGGTTGGCGAATTGCACCTTGGCGTCTTCCATACGGTCCTGCTCGACCAGCATTCGCGCATAGGTCAGGCGCAGGCGCTTGTCGTCCGGGTACTTCTTGATGCTTTTTTCCAGCAGGGGAATCGCTTCCTTGCCGCGGCTGAGGTTCTGCAGCAGGCGCGCGCGCAGCAGGATCGGCGCTATCTCGCCATCTTCGGGAGGGTTCTGCTCCAGCAGCTTCAAGGCCGCTTCGGCTTCGTCATCCTGTTGCAACAGCAACGCCTTGCCGAAAATCAGCTGACTGTTCTTCGGATGTTTTTGCAGCAGGCGGTCGAAACTCTTCATCAGGCCATTACGCGTGTCCTGGTCGGTGTCGGCGGCCGACAGCGCGAGGAAGTCGAAATGGGTGTCGCCCTTGCCCTGGAGGACTTTCTCCATATAGACCATGGAGTCGTCATAGCGCCCCGCACGTGCCAGTTGAACGGCCGCGGCTCGCTGGGCTTCAAGGTCGTCCGGGGCGTTTTTTGCCCAGATCAGCGAGGTGTCGAGCGCAGCCTGGTCAGCCCCCAGGTATTCGGCGATGCGAAACGCACGCTCGGAAATGCCAGGATCCTGCGTGTTGATCGCCTGGGTCACGTAGTTATCCAGCGCAATATCGAAACGATTACGCTGGCCGGCCAACTCTGCCGTCAGCAGGCTGTAGACCGTCTCTTCACTGAACGAGGAGTAAACCTTGGGTTTTTCAGGGGCGGGGGCGCTGTCTTCGACCGGCGGCGTACCGTCCGGCGACACGGGTGCCATGGCCTGGCAGCCGCTGAGGAAGACAAAAGCAAGGAGCAACGCGGAAGATCTATTCATATAGGAAGAGGACGACTAACCTGCGGTCGGATCATCATGACACAAGCCTTCGGCCAAACATAACCGAGTCTCAGTTGATGCCTTTATAGACACAAGGCATTAGGACAATAGCCTACGGTGGTTGTTCTGAATCATTCGAAGTAGGACAATTGTCGGCTTCCCGACATCATCAGCGATATTGAATGGCCTTCCTCGCACTCGGTATTAACCACAAGACTGCTACCGTAGACGTGCGTGAGCGCGTGGCGTTCACGCCAGAGCAGTTGGTTGAGGCCTTGCAGCAGCTCTGCCGGCTCACCGACAGCCGCGAAGCTGCAATCCTTTCGACCTGCAATCGCAGCGAGCTTTATATAGAGCAGGAACATCTTTCAGCGGATGGGGTGCTGCGCTGGCTGGCCGATTACCACCATTTGAGCCTCGACGACTTGCGGGCCAGCGCCTATGTGCACGAAGAGGATGCGGCAGTTCGTCACATGATGCGCGTCGCCGCAGGGCTCGACTCGCTGGTGTTGGGCGAACCCCAAATTCTCGGCCAGATGAAATCCGCCTACGCCGTGGCTCGCGAGGCGGGAACCGTGGGGCCGCTACTGGGGCGCCTGTTCCAGGCCACGTTCAATTCCGCCAAACAAGTGCGCACCGACACGGCGATCGGCGAAAACCCGGTATCCGTGGCTTTTGCCGCCGTCAGCCTGGCCAAGCAGATTTTCAGTGACCTGCAGCGCAGCCAGGCGCTGCTGATCGGCGCCGGCGAAACCATCACCCTGGTCGCCCGTCACCTGCACGAGCTGGGCGTGAAGCGTATCGTGGTGGCCAACCGTACGCTTGAGCGCGCGAGCATCCTCGCCGAGCAGTTCGGCGCACATGCCGTCCTGTTGTCGGACATTCCGGCCGAGTTGGTGCGCAGCGATATCGTGATCAGTTCAACCGCCAGTCAATTGCCGATCCTGGGCAAGGGCGCGGTAGAAAGCGCATTGAAGCTGCGCAAGCACAAGCCAATCTTCATGGTAGATATCGCTGTTCCCCGCGATATCGAACCCGAAGTCGGCGAGTTGGACGACGTTTACCTTTACAGCGTCGACGACTTGCATGAAGTGGTCGCCGAAAACCTCAAGAGTCGCCAGGGCGCCGCCCAGGTCGCGGAGGAGATGGTCAGCACCGGCGCCGAAGATTTCATGGTGCGCCTGCGTGAATTGGCAGCCGTGGATGTGCTCAAGGCGTATCGCCAGCAGAGCGAACGCCTGCGCGACGAGGAATTGGCCAAGGCCCAGCGATTGCTGGCCAACGGCAGCAGCGCCGAAGAGGTGCTGATGCAACTGGCCCGCGGCCTGACCAACAAATTGCTGCATGCACCCAGCGTGCAATTGAAAAAGCTTACCGCCGAAGGCCGCCTCGATGCGCTGGCCATGGCCCAGGAACTCTTTGCCCTCGGTGAGGGCGCGTCAGATAGCTCTTCGGATAAAAAACCGCAATGAAAGCGTCACTGCTCAATAAACTGGATGTGCTCCAGGACCGTTTCGAAGAACTGACCGCCTTGCTCGGCGATGGTGAGGTCATCTCCGATCAGACCAAATTCCGCGCCTATTCCAAGGAGTACGCCGAAGTCGAGCCAGTCGTTGCCACTTACAAGAACTTGTTGAAGGTGCAGGCCGACCTCGAGGGCGCCCAGGCGCTGCTCAAGGACAGCGATCCGGACATGCGTGAAATGGCCGTGGAAGAAGTCCGCGAGGCCAAGGATAAGCTGGCCGAGCTGGAAGGCGACCTGCAACGCATGCTGCTGCCCAAAGACCCTAACGATGGCCGAAACGTGTTTCTCGAAATCCGCGCCGGCACCGGTGGCGACGAGGCGGCGATCTTCTCCGGCGATCTGTTTCGCATGTACTCGCGTTATGCCGAGCGCCGTGGCTGGCGCGTGGAGATCCTGTCCGAGAACGAAGGCGAACACGGCGGCTATAAAGAAGTCATTGCTCGGGTTGAAGGCGAAAACGTCTACGGCAAACTCAAGTTCGAGTCCGGCGCCCACCGCGTACAGCGGGTTCCTGCGACAGAGTCCCAAGGCCGCATCCACACCTCGGCGTGTACCGTGGCGGTGTTGCCTGAGCCGGATGAGCAGGAAGCCATCGAGATCAACCCGGCGGACTTGCGCATCGACACCTACCGCTCGTCGGGCGCCGGCGGTCAGCATGTGAACAAGACCGACTCGGCGATCCGTATCACCCACTTGCCGTCGGGCATCGTGGTGGAATGCCAGGAAGAGCGCTCCCAGCACAAGAACCGTGCGCGGGCCATGTCGTGGCTGTCGGCCAAACTCAACGACCAGCAGACCAGCGCTGCCGCCAACGCGATTGCCAGCGAACGTAAGTTGCTGGTGGGATCGGGTGACCGTTCCGAACGCATCCGTACCTACAACTTTGCCCAGGGCCGGGTCACTGACCATCGGGTCAACCTGACCCTTTATTCCCTCGACGAAATTCTCGCCGGTGGTGTTGAAGCGGTGATCGAGCCGTTGCTCGCTGAGTACCAGGCCGATCAATTAGCGGCGATCGGTGAATAACAGGTGAATAAATGACCATCATCGCCAGCCTGCTGCGCGCCGCCGACCTGCCTGACTCATCCACTGCGCGCCTGGATGTGGAGCTGTTGCTGGCGGCTGCCCTGGGCAAGTCGCGCAGCTACCTGCACACCTGGCCGGAGAAAATCGTCAGCAGTGAAGACGCGCTGACTTTCGCCGGTTACCTGCAGCGCCGCCGCAGCGGCGAGCCGGTGGCGTATATCCTCGGCCAGCAGGGCTTCTGGAAGCTGGACCTGGAGGTCGCGCCCCACACGCTGATCCCGCGTCCGGAAACTGAGCTGCTGGTGGAAGCCGCCCTGGAATTGTTGCCCGCAACGCCCGCCAAGGTCCTCGACCTGGGCACCGGCAGCGGCGCCATTGCCCTGGCCCTGGCCAGCGAGCGTCCGGCCTGGCACGTCACCGCCGTCGACCGGGTAGTGGAAGCAGTGGCCCTGGCCGAGCGTAATCGCCAGCGCCTGCACCTGAAGAACACCACGGTGTTGAACAGCCATTGGTTCAGCGCCCTGCAAGGCCAGACCTACGACCTGATCATCAGCAACCCGCCGTATATCGCCGATAACGATCCGCACCTGGTCGCCGGCGATGTACGCTTTGAGCCGGCCAGCGCGCTGGTGGCGGGCCACGATGGTCTGGACGACTTGCGGCTGATCAGCGCAGAGGCACCCGCTCACCTGAATGCCGGTGGTTGGTTGTTGCTCGAGCACGGTTACGATCAGGCCGCCGCCGTGCGTGACCTGTTGCTGACCCAAGGTTTTGAAGAGGTGCACAGCCGCATCGACCTTGGCGATCACGAACGCATCACCCTGGGGCGCCGGCCGTGCTGACCGATCAGGAGTTGTTGCGCTACAGCCGACAGATTCTGTTGCAGCATGTCGACATCGAAGGCCAGTTGCGCCTGAAAAACAGCCGTGCCCTGATCGTCGGCCTCGGCGGTCTGGGCGCGCCGGTCGCGTTGTATTTGGCGGCGGCAGGTCTGGGCCAACTGCATCTGGCGGATTTCGATACGGTCGACCTGACGAACCTGCAACGTCAGATCATCCATGACACCGACAGCGTCGGGCAGACCAAGGTCGATTCGGCCATCCGCCGGCTGACGGCAATCAACCCTGACATTACCTTGCTTGCCCATCGTACGGCGCTGGACGCGGATTCACTGGCGGCGGCGGTAGCGAATGTGGATGTGGTGCTCGATTGCAGCGATAACTTCTCCACCCGCGAGGCTGTTAACGCTGCCTGCGTGGTCGCTGCCAAGCCATTGATCAGCGGCGCGGCGATTCGGCTTGAGGGGCAATTGTCGGTGTTCGATCCGCGTCGTGCCGACAGCCCGTGCTACCACTGTTTATACGGGCACGGCAGCGACACCGAGCTGACCTGCAGCGAGGCCGGCGTCGTCGGGCCTTTGGTGGGGGTGGTTGGTAGCCTGCAAGCCTTGGAGGCGCTGAAGTTGCTCGCCGGTTTTGGTGAGCCGTTGGTGGGCCGGTTGTTGCTGATCGATGCCTTGACCACGCGTTTTCGCGAGCTGCGGGTCAAGCGCGATCCGGGTTGCAGCGTATGCGGGACTCGGCATGGGTAAGGGCGCGCCTATCGGTGTGTTCGACTCCGGCGTCGGTGGCTTGTCGGTGCTGGATGAAATTCAGCGGTTGTTGCCCCATGAGTCACTGCTGTATGTCGCGGACTGCGGGCATATCCCCTACGGTGAGAAAAGCCCGGCGTTCATTCTTGAGCGCTCCCGGTTAGTCGCCGAGTTTTTCCGCGAGCGTGGCGCCAAGGCGTTTGTGATTGCCTGCAACACCGCGACCGTCGCCGCCGTTGCCGACTTGCGCCAGGACTACCCCGACTGGCCTTTGGTGGGGATGGAGCCGGCGGTCAAGCCTGCGGCTGCCGCGACTCGCAGCGGCGTAGTCGGTGTGCTTGCCACCACCGGCACCTTGCAAAGTGCCAAGTTCGCCGCCTTACTGGACCGCTTCGCCACCGACGTACGTGTGATTACCCAGCCTTGCCCGGGGCTGGTGGAGTTGATTGAAACCGGTGACCTCGCCAACCCTGCGCTGCACACCCTGTTGCAGGGGTATGTCGAACCGCTGCTCAGCGCCGGCTGCGACACCATTATCCTCGGCTGCACCCACTACCCGTTCCTCAAACCGTTGTTGGAGCAGATGCTCCCGCCGAGCATTACGCTGATCGACACCGGCGCCGCCGTGGCACGTCAGCTCAAGCGGTTACTGAGCGAGCGCGACCTGATAGGCACTGGCAGTCCTGAACAGGCGCAGTTCTGGACCAGCGGTGATGTCGACCATTTAAGAAATATCCTACCGATGCTATGGAAATATCCTGGAGTTGTTAGTAGTTTTGGCTTCGTGAAAAATTCGTGAAAAAACCTCGGTTAGACGCTGAACTTCTGACACCACGCAAGCTTCTATACCGAGTTAGCCCATATATCACACTCCAACTACGTTCTTAAAAGGACTGTTTCTTATGAAGCGCTTGTTCGCTTTGGCCACGATTGTGGCCGCTGTGGTAGGACACTCTGTTTCGGCCCAAGCCGCTGGCCTGGAATTTGGGGTGGGGGGTACGAGTGATTCGACGATGACCTATCGCCTGGGCCTGACCTCTGACTGGGATAAGAGCTGGTGGCAGAGCGATACCGGTCGACTGACCGGCTACTGGAGCGGCGCCTATACCTATTGGGACGGTGATAAGCGCGCCAGTGTGAGCAGCCTGTCGTTCTCGCCGGTGTTTGTGTATGAGTTTGCCGGGGAATCGGTCAAGCCCTACATCGAAGCGGGGGTTGGTGTGGCGCTGTTCTCGCGCACGCGGGTCGAGGACAACAACATCGGCCAGTCCTTCCAGTTCGAAGACCGTCTGGGCTTTGGCCTGCGCTTTGCCGGCGGGCATGAAGTGGGCATTCGCGCCACGCATTATTCCAACGCAGGCATCAGCAGCAATAACGATGGGGTAGAAAGCTACTCGTTGCACTACACCATGCCGCTGTAATTCTTCGCAATACTGCAAACCCCCCTGTGGAAGGGGCTTGCTATCGATGGCGGTGGGTCAGTCATGCATCCTTCACTGACACACCGCAATCGATAGCAAGACCCCTTCCGTATCGGGACCTGCACTTCTCTCAAAATCAGCGGTAAGCCGTCGCAATCCCTTCTCGCTCGGCCAAACACTCCGGCGCTCCCATCTCGAACTCCCGACAAATCAGCGGTCGTTTTTCGTAAATCGTGCACATCATCGTGTCCCGATCCAGTGCCGCGCACCAACCGTCGTCAAGGCGCAACATCACTTCGCCGCCCCAATCATCGGTATCGATATAGCGCTCCGGCACACCGGTATCGGTGATCAGCATGACTTCCAGCTGGCAACAGCAGGCTGCGCATGTCGAGCAGGTGACGGCGGGTTCGGTGATCTGGGTATGGGGGATGTTGGTCATAGGCACGCAGTGTAAGGCAAGCGCGTGATATGCGTATGAATGCTCTGACAGACGTCAGTGCTCCAATTGCCGTGCGATCCAGTGCAGCGTGGGCAATAGCGCGGCCCAGAGCAGCGCCAGGCCGATAAGGGTGAGCGGCGTGCCATAGCCGAAACGCACGCCGGCCAACTGGCTGCCGGCGTAATAAGACAGCGGTCCGCCGATCGCACCCAACAGGCTCGCCCGCCACCATGGCTGAGCGCTCCAGGCCAGGCAATGACGCAGTGTGGTCGCCAGCAACGCCCACAACAGCATCAGCCAAAAGGGAATCAGCGGCCCTGGATAGACGAAATGAAACACCCCAAATGTACGCAAGAACGTATCGATGACGATGCCCAGCAAGGCTACGGCAAGGATCGCCTGGCCTTCCTGGGACCATGAACTTATCCACAGCAAGTGGATAGCCAGCACTGCGGCCCCCACCAGTAACCACCGACTGTCACCGCCGAGCACACAGGCAAACCAGCCGCACTGGAACAGCGCGGCGTTTGCCAACGGTTTAAGCACTGAAGCGTCCGAGCAAGGGCGGGGTGATTGCCGCCGGTTTGGCCAGCAGCAACTGCGCGGTGCCGATCGTTCGTTCCATGAAGCCCCCTTCGCAGTAGCACAAGTAGAACTCCCACAAACGCAGGAAGTACTCATCGTAGCCCAGCTCGGCGAGCCGCCCATGCGCGCGACGGAAGTTCTCATGCCACAGGCGCAGAGTGCGTGCGTAATGCAGGCCGAAGTCTTCCATGTGCAGCAGGTTCATATCGGTGTCGCGGCTGACGATCTGCAACATATTCTGCACACAAGGCAGGGCGCCGCCGGGGAATATGTAACGTTGGATAAAGTCGACACTGCGCTTGGCCTGTTCGTACCGTTGTTCACGAATGGTGATGGCTTGCAGCAGCATCAGGCCCTGCGGCTTGAGCAGGTGCGCGCATTGCTTGAAGTAGGTGGGCAGGAACCGATGGCCCACGGCTTCAATCATTTCGATGGACACCAGTTTGTCGTATTGGCCGGTCAGGTCACGGTAATCCTGCAACAACAGGGTGACCTGGTCCTGCAGGCCTAACGTCTCGATGCGTTTTTCGGTGTAGGCGAACTGCTCTTTGGACAGTGTCGTGGTGGTGACCTTGCAGCCGTAATGTTGCGCCGCGTACAGCGCCATGCTGCCCCAGCCGGTGCCGATTTCCAGCAAGTGGTCGCTGGGTTTGAGCGCCAGTTTCTGGCAGATGCGCGCAAGCTTGTTCAGTTGCGCCTGCTCCAGGCTGTCATCGGGCGTCAGGAATTGCGCTGCGGAATACATCATGGTCGGGTCGAGGAATTCTTCGAACAGGTCATTGCCCAGGTCGTAGTGAGCCGCGATGTTTTTCTGCGAACCCTTGCGGGTATTGCGGTTCAGCCAGTGCAAAGCCTGAGTGAATGGCCGTGTCAGCCGCGCCAGACCGCCTTCCATGGCATCGAGCACGTCCAGGTTGCTGACCATCACCCGTACCACGGCGGTCAGGTCCGGGCTGCTCCAATAACCATGAATGTATGCCTCGCCGGCACCGATGGAACCGTTGGCCGCCACCAGGCCCCACACGGCGGAATCGAGGATCTGGATTTCCCCCAGCAAATGCGCTTCCCGTGCGCCGAATACTTGCCGTTCGCCGTCCTCGATCACGACCAGCTGGCCGTGGCGCAACTGGCTGAGTTGGCGCAGCACCCCTTTGCGCAGCAGGGCGCCGGTTATGCCGTTGACGTTCACGCGATGGGTCTTGACCGATAGGCTAGGGGATTTCATGGCGGTGATCCTTGGTATACCCGACTGCAGTGCGAGAGGCGCCGTCGGCGGCCTGATGGGAAAAAATCGGTGTGCGTTTGAGCAGCAGGCGCAACGCCTGCCAGTAAATCGCCAGGCAGGTCTTGGCGGTCATCCACGGAAAGCGCCACAGGTAGCGATGCAGGCTGGCGCGATCCAATGCTTCCTTTTGCAGGCTCAAGGTGGCGTCGAAGACTTTTTGCGCACCGTGCCAGTCAGCCATATGCACGCCGAGCCTGGCGCCGGGTGGGCTGAAACTCATGCGATATTCCAGGTCCCGCGGCAAAAACGGCGACACATGAAACGCCTTGGCCACGGCGAAGTGCTGGTGCTCATCGGCGCCCAAGGCTTGGGCCGGCAACACGTAGTGGTAGCGCTCGCGCCACGGGGTGTTGGTCACTTCACACAGGATGGCGGCCAGTGTTCCGTCGGCCTCATAGCAATAGAAGAAGCTCACCGGGTTGAACGCCAACCCCCAACTGCGGGCCTGGGTCAGCAGGCAGATATTGCCTTGGGGGGCTCGCCCCACGGCCTTAGCGACTTGCTGGCGCACGGCATCGCTCAAACTCATGCCGTGGCGGGTGAATTCGCGCAGGTAATCCTCCTGACGAAAGCCAAAGGGCGCCAGGCGACCCGTGCCGGCCAAGGGGGACAGCCCCAGTACTTGATGTTCTTCGCTCAAATCCAGGTACAGCAGGCCGATGCGGTAGCGAAAGGCGTGGCCCTTGGGCGCAAAGCGGCGATGGGTAATCCAGCCGCTGTACAAGGCGCTGTTCACAGGCTTTCTCCAAAGGCTTGCGCCACGCGCAGGGCGCTGACGACACCGTCTTCGTGAAAGCCGTTGGCCCAGTAAGCGCCGCAATAGAAAGTGTGACGAGCGCCGTGCAACTCTTCCCAGCGATCTTGCGCGGCCACCGCAGCGAGGCTGTATTGCGGATGGGCGTAGGTGTAGCGCGCGAGGATCTTCAGCGGGTTGATCATCGGCGTCTGATTGAGGCTGACGCAGAAGGTCGTCTCGCTGTCGATGCCTTGCAGGATGTTCATGTCATAGGTCACGGCCGCCTGCGCCTGGGCATTGCCGGCCAGTCGGTAGTTCCAACTGGCCCAGGCCAGCTTGCGGTCAGGCAACAGGCGCGTGTCGGTGTGCAGCACCACATCGTTGTCGGCGTAGGGCAGCGCGCCGAGGATCTCCTGTTCGGTCTGGCTTGGGTCGGCGAGCAATGCCAGGGCTTGATCGCTGTGACAGGCAAACACCACCCGGTCGAAGGCCTCGCTGCCGGCAGGGCTGTGGATAACCACGCCTTCTGCCGTGCGTTCGACCTTATGCACAGGACAATTGAGGCGGATCTGCTCGCGAAAGCTGCGGGTCAACGGTTCGATATAACGGCTGGAGCCGCCTTCGATCACGCACCACTGCGGCCGATTGTTGACCGACAGCAAGCCGTGGTTCTTGAAGAAGCGCACAAAGAACTGCAGGGGAAACCCGAGCATATCAGCCAGGGACATCGACCAGATCGCCGCGCCCATCGGCACGATGTAATGCCGGATAAAGCGTTGGCCGTAGCCGCCCGCTTCAAGGTAGTCACCCAGGGTCATCTCGGCACTGATGCGCTGTTGTTGCAGGTCCAACGGCGCCTGGCGGTTGAAGCGCAGGATGTCGCGCAGCATGCCCCAGAATCCTGGCGATAGAATGTTGCGGCGCTGGGCGAAGAGACTGTTGAGGTTGTTGCCGTTGTACTCGAACCCTGCATGCGGATCGCACACCGAGAAGCTCATCTCAGTGGGTTTGAACGTCACCCCTATCTGCCCCAGCAGGCGAATGAAGTTGGGATAAGTCCAGTCGTTGAACACGATGAAACCCGTGTCCACCGCATAGTGTTTGCCCTCGACCGTTACGTCGGCCGTGTGGGTATGCCCGCCAATACGGTCGCCGGCCTCGAACAGGGTAATGTCGTGGCGGCGGCTGAGCAGATAGGCGCTGGTCAGCCCGGCGATGCCGCTGCCGATAATGGCGATTTTCACAGGTCGTCCTTCTGCGGCGGTGGGCTGCGTAGCATGCGTTTGCCGATGATCAGTTGCGCACGGTTGGGCAGTTTCGACAACGGCCACAACGTGGCGATGAACAGCGCCGGAAAGGCGATTTCCAGCGGCCGTTTTGCAAGCTGGGTGAAGATATGCTTCGCCGCCTTGTCGGCGGGCCAGCTCAAAGGCATAGGGAAATCATTGCGTTCGGTCAACGGCGTATCGACAAAGCCCGGGCTGATCACCGTCACGTCGATATTCTCCGGCGACAGGCTGATGCGCAGCGCCTCGAACAGGTAACGCAACCCGGCCTTGGACGCGCCATAGGCTTCGGCACGCGGCATCGGCAGGTAGGTCACCGCGCTGGCGACCCCCACCAGGTGCGGATGCTGGCCTTTGCGCAATAAGGGCAACGCGGCCTCGATGCAATAACTGCTGGCCAGCAGGTTGGTGCGTATCACGTACTCGACGATCGACGAGTCGAACTGTTTGGCGTCGACATATTCACAGGTGCCGGCGTTGAGAATCACCGTGTCCAGCGAGCCCCAGGCCGCGTCGATTTTTTCGCCGATCTCGCGCACGGTCTGGCTGTTGGTCAGGTCGCCGGCGACCACCAGCACTTGCCCCGAATAACGTTGGGCAAGTGCTTCCAGCGGGCCTTTTGTTCGCGAGCTGAGCGCCACATGGGCACCGCTGTTGAGCAACTCCACGGCAAGTGCGGCACCGATGCCGCTGCTGGCGCCGGTCAACCAATAACGGCGGGGGGGTGCAGTGCTCATCCTATTCTCCTCTTCAGCCAACGGATCAATCGGCCGAATACCGGCAAGTGTTCATAGAGCAGGGCGCCGGCATCGAAATAATCGCGATGGCGGTAGACCTTGTCGTGCCACATCAGGTGTGAGCAGCCTTGCACGTTGATCTCGTCGCCGTGGTTCAGGCGCGGGTGGCGAAAGCTCATGTTCCAGCGCAGGTATCCCTCGCCTTCGGCTACCTGGTCAAAACCCTGGAAGTCAAAACGCAATTGGCTGACTTGGCTGTACAACTGCGTGAAATAACGATGCATCGCGGGCAGCCCGTGAACTTCGTGCAGCGGGTCGGCAAAGACGATGTCTGGGCTGTACAGGCTGTCGAGCAGGTACAGGTTGTGCTTGTCCAGCGTGGCAAAGGCCTGGGCGAATCGCGGCAGGAAGTCACTCATGTCCGGCAACCTCCTGGCGTGGCGGCAGGCTGCGGAACGCGGCCAGTGCGCGTTCGCGGGAGTGTTTCAGGTCGACCATCGGGCGCGGGTAATCGGCCACGCCGAACAGGCCGCCTACCGACTGGGGGTTGTGCACCTGTTTTTTATTCAGCGTGGCCAGTTCCGGCAGCCAGCGCTTGATGAACACCCCCTCTGCGTCGAATTTTTCCGATTGGCTCAATGGGCTGAAAATCCGGAAGTACGGCGCCGAGTCGGTGCCGGTGGAGGCGCTCCACTGCCAGCCGCCGTTGTTGGCGGCGAGGTCGCCGTCGATCAGGTGGCGCATGAAAAAGCGCTCGCCTTCACGCCAGTCGATCAGCAGGTTCTTGGTCAGGAACATCGCCACCACCATGCGCAGGCGGTTGTGCATCCAGCCGGTTTCCAGCAATTGGCGCATGGCGGCGTCAATAATCGGCAGGCCGGTGCGAGCTTGCTGCCACGCAGCCAGTTCCTTGGGTGCCTGGCGCCAGGCCACGGCTTCGGTTTCGGGGCGGAACGCGCGGTGGCGGGAAACCCGTGGGTAGCCGACGAGGATGTGTTTGTAGAACTCGCGCCACAACAACTCGTTGATCCAGGTGATGGCGCCCATGTTCCCGCTTTCGAATTCCCCCTGGTTGGTTTGCAGCGCGGCATGCAGGCATTGGCGTGGCGAAACCACCCCGGCGGCAAGGTAGGCGGAAAGCTGGCTGGTGCCGGGCTTGGCCGGGTAGTCGCGTTCGTCCTTGTAGTAGCTGATCTGTTGATCGGCGAAAACATCGAGACGGCGGCGCGCCTCGTCTTCACCCGCAGGCCAGAGGGCGCGCAAGGTTTCGCTGGGCGGCTCGAATCCTTCAACGCTGGTCGGCACGGCGTCGCTGTCGAGCTTGAGTGGCGCCTGGGCTTTCGGCGTAGCCACGATGGGCGGCAAGGCGGTGTGCAGGCGGGTGTAGCAGACTTTGCGGAACTGGCTGAATACCTGAAAGTAAGTGCCGGTCTTGGTCAGCACGCTGCCAGGCTGGAAAAACAGTTGGTCGAGGTGGCTGTGGAAGGTCACGCCATCAGCCTCAAGGGCCTTGGCCACCGCTGCATCGCGGTGGCTTTCGTGGATACCGTATTCCTCGTTGACGTGCACCGATTCAACCGACATCTCCCGGCACATGGTGCTCAACACGCCCGGCACCTGCGCCCAGGTCGCGGTTGTACGGATCAGTAATGGAATATTCAGCGTGCCCAGTGCCTGACTCAAGTGCTGCAGGTTGCGCAGCCAGAAGTCGACTTTGCACGGTGCATCATCGTGGGCCAGCCATTGTTCGGGCGTGATCAGGTAAACAGCTGCCGTCGGGCCTCGCTGGCACGCGGCGGCCAGGGCTGTGTTGTCGTGTAGGCGCAGGTCGGTGCGCAGCCAGATCAAGTGCATTTAAACAATTCCACGCTGGATCAGTATCTGGTGAGCCGACAATGGGTCTTCGGCCACGAACAATTGCGCGGTATCACGGGCCAACGCGGCCAATTCGGCTTGGTGGATGCATACCGCAGGGCCGGCAATCAGCAAGGGGCAAGCGACGCCGCTCAGGTGCTTGGGCAATGCCGGCAACTGGAGCGCTTTGCTCGAGTACAGCACCACGGCGCGAGGCTTCAGATGAGCCACCGCCAGGGCCAGCTCGCCGGCCGGCAGTGGCCAGTCGAAGACTTCCACCGGGCAGTCGGCGCTACTGGCCAACCAGGCGCACAGCCACAGGTGCGGCTCCACGGGCAAATCGGAATGGTTGATCAGCAGCAACGGGGCGCCATGGAGTTGGCGATTGTTGTGATAGATACGTGCGCCGAACTTGCTACGCAGCCATGACAGGAAAAACACCCGTTCCATTTGCGCGCCGAGCTGGCCCTGCCACTTTTGTTCAAGCTCGTTGAGCAGCGGCAGCATCAATTGCTCACACAGGGTGCGTGGCGGGTACAACGCCATGGCCTGGTTGAAAGCATCGTCGACCCGGCGCTCAGCCAGCTCACCGATGGCCTGCACCAGGGTCTGGCGCAGGGCATGCCATTCGTTTTCCACGCTGTCTGGCAAGGCTTGGGCGGAGTCAATCAAGTTCTTCACCTGGCTGACCGGCACGCCGCGATTGAGCCAGGTCAGAATGGTGTGGATACGCTGAACATGCTCGGCACTGAACAGCCGATGGCCCTTGGGCGTGCGCTGGGGCACGATCAGGCCATAGCGGCGCTCCCAGGCGCGCAATGTGACAGGGTTGACGCCGGTCTGGCGCGCCACTTCCCGGATCGGCAGCCAGCCATTTTCCAGGGCTTGGGCGATGTCCTCGCCGGGTTCGTCTAGCAGGGCAGCTTTCATGAGTTAGATCGCGTTTCGCAGGCTGAGGTTTTCCGGGTGCGGTTGCAGGTAAGCCTGCTGCGCGATATAGCGGTCCGGGTGTTGGCGAAAGTGATGCTTGAGCAAGGTCAGCGGTACCACCAACGGCACGATGCCGTGACGGTATTGGCCGATGACCGTTTGCATTTCTTGCTTATCGTCGGCGCTGATGGCCTGTTTGAGATAGCCGCTGATGTGTTGCAGCACGTTGGTATGGGTGCCACGCGTGGCGCACTTTTTCAGGCCGGTCATCAGCTCGCTGAAATAGCCGGCGGCCAAGTCTTCGAGGATGACGTCCCTGGTCATGCTGCCCAAAAGGTGGCCGACACTCTTGTAATGCGCCGGGCTATGGGCCATCAGCAGGTATTTGTAACGCGAGTGGAAAGCCAGCAGGCGGTGGCGGGTGAGGCCGTCAGCCAAAAGCTGTTGCCAGCTGGCGTAGACGAACACACGGGTCAGGAAGTTTTCCCGCAGCACGGGGTCATTCAGGCGACCGTCTTCTTCAACCGGCAGGTTGGGATGGCGTGCGCAAAAAGCCTGGGCATAAATGCCTCGGCCGCCGCCGTCGATGGGCGTGCCATTGTCGCGGTAGACCTTGACCCGCTCCAGGCCGCATGACGGTGATTTTTGCATAAAGATGTAGCCGCACAGGTCGGTATGTTCCTCGGCCATTTGCCGGCCGTAGTCGCCCAGCGGCTGCGTGACGTTGAGTTCGCGGTTCACGGTGCCGACGGCCTGCGGCTGGGCCGGGTCGCCCACCAGGCGAATCGGTTCGCGGGGGATGCCCATGCCGATAGCGACTTCGGGGCATAGCGGCACAAAATCGAAATGGTCGGCGAGGGTTTGGCAGCACAACAGGGATTGTTTGTGTCCGCCGTTGAAGCGCACGTTCTCGCCGAGCAGGCAGGCACTGATGGCGATCTTCGGTTTTGCGGTGCGGGACATGGCCAAACCTCTGTGAAATTCCTGTACAAGTAGCGTGGCTTGTACAACTATCTTCATCATAGGTTTAATATTGTACAAATCAAATATTTTGTACAATATTTTTTGGCGCAGCCTAGGACATGTGTTCGATCAGCCGTCGTGCCGCTTCCTGACCACTGAGCCAGGCGCCTTCCACCCGACCCGACAGGCACCAGTCACCGCATACGTACAGGCCGAGGTCGGCATCGGCCAATACCCCGAACTCATGGCTGCTGGACGGTCGGGCGTACAGCCAGCGGTGCGCCATGCTGAATGACGGTGCGGGCATGGTGCTGTGCAGCAATTCGGCGAAGGCGCCGTGCAAGTGCTCGATCACCGCCTCCTTGGATAAGTCCAGGTGGGCTCTGCTCCAGGCGCTGGTGGCATGCAGCACCCAGGTGTCGAGGGCGGTGTCGCGTCCTGGTTTGCTGCGATTGCGCGCCAGCCAGTCGAGGGGGCTGTCTTGTACAAAGCAGCCTTCCATCGGCGTATCCAGAGGCTGGTCGAAGGCCAGGGCGATGGCCCAGGTCGGGTCCATTTTGACCCCGGCGGCGGCACTCGCCAGCTTCGGCGCGGCGGCCAGCAGAGCCGTCGCTTGAGGCGCCGGCGTAGCGATCACCACGTTGCTGAACGGGCCGTGGCTACCGCCATCGGCGTCCAGCAGGTTCCAATGGCGTTCACCCTGAAACACTTCAGTGATGCGGCAACCAAACTCTACCGGCAGGTCGTCGAGCAAGGCGCGGGTGATGGCGCTCATGCGCGGCGTGCCCACCCAGCGGGTCTGTTCATCGGGGGAGGGGCTGAGTTGGCCGGACTTGAAGTTGTACAACTGTGGCTTCCACTGCTCGGCCCAGCCGTTGCTTTGCCAGCGTTGTACTTCGTTGACGAAGCGTCGGTCGCGGGCGGTGAAGTATTGCGCGCCCATGTCGAGTGCGCCGGCATCACTGCGCTTGCTGGACATGCGGCCGCCACTGCCGCGGCTTTTATCGAAGAGTTGTACGGTGTGCCCCGCGTCTTGTAACGCTCGGGCGGCGGAGAGACCGGCGATGCCGGTGCCGATGATCGCGATGGGAACAGTCATGGGAGGCCTCGTTTACCGTTGGGTACAGCCTACGCCGACACTAATAGCTGTACAATATTGTTTTTTGGTATAAGTTTTGGCGTAACTGTTCTTACAGCGTGACCTATGGTTAAAGCAGAGGCTTGAAACCTGATGGTTCAAACCATGCGGTTCAAGGCCATAGCTACGCCCGATAACAAATGATCCCTGTTTATAAAATAGACCAGTGGCGGGCGGCAAACGTTACATGAGGAGCGTCTTATGCATATTTTGCTGACCGGCGGTACTGGTTTGATCGGTCGCCAACTCTGCCGCTACTGGCTCGCTCAAGGCCATCGTCTGACCGTGTGGAGCCGTGACCCGGAGCAAGTCGCCAAACTCTGCGGCGAGCACGTGTTGGGTGTCGGTCGCCTGCAAGAGGTTATCGGCGCGGTGGACGCAGTTATTAATTTGGCCGGCGCGCCCATTGCCGATCGCCCATGGACCAAGAAACGCAAGACGCTGCTGTGGAGCAGTCGTATCAGCCTCACCGAAACCTTGCTGGCGTGGATGGAAGGCCTCGAGCAGAAACCCGCCGTACTGATTTCCGGCTCTGCCGTGGGCTGGTATGGCGATGGCGGCGAGCGCGAACTGAACGAGGCGAGCGGGCCGGTGCAGGATGATTTCCCCAGCCAACTGTGTATCGCCTGGGAGGAAACCGCACTGCGTGCCGAGGCGCTGGGCGTACGTGTGGTACTGGTGCGCACGGGCCTGGTGCTGGCCGCCGAGGGCGGCTTTTTGTCGCGGCTGTTGCTGCCGTTCAAACTGGCGCTGGGCGGGCCGATCGGCGATGGTCGGCAGTGGATGCCGTGGGTGCATATAAAAGATCAAATCGCGCTGATTGATTTTCTTCTGCACAAGCCTGACGCCAGCGGTCCTTATAATGCGTGTGCACCCCACCCGGTGCGCAACCGAGAGTTTGCCAAGACGCTGGGCCGGGTGCTGCACCGCCCCGCGTTCATGCCGTTGCCGGCCCTGGCGTTGAAAATAGGCTTGGGCGAGTTGTCCGGGTTGTTGCTGGGCGGGCAGAAGGCCGTCCCTGAACGGCTGCTGGCCGCCGGTTTCACTTTTCAGTTCACTGAGTTGCACGCGGCCCTGGAAGACTTGTCCGGCCGCCTCTAGAGATAGGATGTTGCATGACGGATCACGCGTTGTTATTGGTCAACCTGGGCTCACCGGCGTCCACTTCGGTAGCCGATGTGCGCAGCTACCTTAATCAGTTCCTCATGGACCCTTATGTGATCGACCTCCCTTGGCCGGTGCGTCGTTTGCTGGTGTCGCTGATCCTGATCAAGCGGCCTGAACAGTCGGCCCACGCCTATGCGTCGATCTGGTGGGAGGAAGGCTCGCCGTTGGTGGTGCTCAGCCGCCGCCTGCAGCAGCAGATGACCGCGCAATGGACCCAAGGCCCGGTCGAGCTGGCCATGCGTTATGGCGAGCCCTCCATTGAAAGCGTGCTGACGCGACTGGCAAGCCAAGGTATCCGCAACGTCACCCTGGCGCCGTTGTATCCGCAGTTTGCCGACAGCACCGTGACGACGGTGGTGGAAGAAGCGCGGCGCGTGGTGAGGGAGAAACACCTCGACCTGCGCTTTGCCGTCCTGCAGCCTTTCTACGACCAACCCGAATACCTCGATGCCTTGGTCGCCAGTGCCAGGCCGCACCTGCAGCAGGACTATGATCACCTGCTGTTCAGTTTCCATGGTCTGCCGGAGCGGCACCTGAAGAAGCTCAATCCGAACCATGCCTTTGATGGCGCCACGGACTGCTGTGCCAACGCATCAGCCGAAGTGCGTGCTACTTGTTACCGTGGCCAGTGCTTCAGTGTGGCGCGGGATTTTGCCGCGCGTATGGGGCTGCCCGAAGATAAGTGGTCGGTGGCTTTTCAATCGCGTCTGGGACGGGCGAAGTGGATCGAACCCTACACCGAGGCCCGTCTTGAGAGCTTGGCTCAGCAGGGTGTGAAAAAGCTGCTGGTGATGTGCCCGGCATTTGTCGCCGATTGCATCGAGACGCTGGAAGAGATCGGCGATCGCGGGTTGGAGCAGTTCCGCGAAGCGGGGGGCGAGGAGTTGGTGTTGGTGCCGTGCCTCAATGACGACCCGCAATGGGCAGTGGCGCTCAACACCTTGTGTGAAAGAGCGCCGATGGACCTTTGAACGCGGTCACTCGTGGTGGGGTTCGCCGAGGAACGTCAGCGAGGTGAATAGCCCGCGCGTCGCCACATCGGGGTTGTCTTTAAGCGGCACCTCGACTTGTGCGGCGATCACATTCAAGCCTTCGTTACGTACCAACACCTGGGCACGCCCGTCTTTATCGGTCTCCGTGCTCAAGGTGTTCGGTGCATTGCGATAGTCGCCCACCAGCTTGATCCCGGCCGCCGGCTTGCCGTCGAGCAGCACTCGCACGGGCAATGACTTGCCCGGCCCCACTGTCAGCGGGTCGGCCTCCGGCAGAATCAGCAGTTTGAGCGCGTCGAGCTTGGGCAACTTGGCGCCCGGTTCGTAGATCGCCAGGCTGTACTTGAAGGTTTGCGTCGACTCAATGGCCCCAGGCACCTGGGTACGCCCCTTGTTGATCCACTTTTTATCCGCCGTTTGCGACCACATGCCGTTATCCAGCGCGACGGCCAATATCGCCGGTGTCTTGAGCGGCTTGAGGCGTGCGTGATCGTCGAGGCGCTCCACGGTCACCGGGATCATTTTACCGCCGGCGTCGTAGGCCCAGGCGCCGCTGATCTTCTGGGCTTTGAAGGCGTTGTCCTCGGCCCCATGGCCGTAGACCACTTCGATGTTGCCGCGACGTTGTTCGGTCCACAGGCCATGGGCCGATGCCTGAGCGGCGAAGAGCAGGCCGATCAGGGCAAGGGGTTTGAGCGGGTGCATGAGAAGGTCCTTTTACAGGTTGAGGGTCAGGCTCAGGGTCAGGTTGCGCGGCTCGCCGGGGGCAACCCAGTAGGTGCTGTAGGAGCGTTCGTAGTATTTTTCGTTGAACAGGTTGTTGAGGTTCAGGCCCACGGTGACCTGCTCGGTAGCCTTGTAATGGGCCAGCAGGTCGACGGTGTGATAGGCCGGCAATTCGAAGCGGCTGCCCGCTTCTCCCGAGCGGTCGCCGACATAGGTGAATGCCGCGCCCAGGTCTGAACCACGCAACGCGCCATTCTGGAATTCATACACACCGAGCAGGCTGGCGCTGCGCTTGGGCACGCCGAGAATCCGGCTACCGGCTGGAATGGCTTTATCGCCCTTGGTGACCTCGGCATCGATGTAGGCGAACGCGCCGATCACGCGTACGGCGTCGCTCACTTGCCCACTGACTTGCAAATCAAAACCCTGGCTGCGGGCCTTGCCCATGGCGCGCTGAGTGTCGGTGGCCGGATCCAGGGCCAAGACGTTTTCCTTGTCGATATGGAAAGCGGCAAGGGTTGTGCTGAGGCGGTCGTCGAACAGCTCGCTCTTGATGCCCACTTCATACCCCACGCCTTCTTCCGGCTTGAAGGATTTGCCAGCGGCATCCAGGCCGTTATTGGGTTTGAACGACGTCGAGGCATTGGCAAACAGGCCGACTTGCGGTGTGAGCTGGTACAACAGGCCGGCGCGCTGGGTCAGGGCGTCGTGGGTTTGCCGGCTCTTGGCATGGTTACGGGTGAAGTCGTCGGTGCTTTGTTCGAAATGCTCGAAGCGTGCGCCGACCATACCGCGCAGACGGTCAGTGAAGACGATCTGGTCTTGCAGGTTCAGTGCCTGGCTTTTGACCTGTTCGTAGACGTCTGTGCCGGAGCGCGTGCCATCGGGTTTGGGCTGGCCATAAATGGGGTTGTAGAGGTCGATGGCGTAAGGGCTGCCGGCAATGGCGGTCACACGTTCTTTCTTGCGGTAGTCCTCGTATTCGGTGCCGACCAGCAGTTCGTGTTGCCAACTGCCGATATCGAACCGGCCGCGCAGTTCCAGTTGGGTAATGCTGTCGTGCCAGCCGGTGGAGCGTTCACGGTAGCGGCGGTTGACGGTGTGGCCGTCGGCGTTCAGTGCCCGGCTTTCCGAGGCATCGCCCCACAGGCTGCCTTGCTTGTAATGGCTGGCCAGGCGTAATTGCCAGGTGTCGTTGAGGTTGTGTTCGATAGCGGCCTGGAGGCGATTGTTATGGTTGCGGATATTGCCGTCGTTGGGTTCGCCCAGGAATGTGGAGTGGGACATGCCGGTGTTGGCGACGATGCCTCGATCGAACGTGGAGCTGTGGCGTACGAATTCGCTTTCTACGAGCAAGTGGGTGTCCGGGCTCAACTGCCAACTGAAGGACGGCGCGACAAACACCCGCTGGGCATCCACGTGATCGCGGAAGCTGTGGTTGTCCTCCACCGCCACGTTGACCCGCGACAGCACGTTGCCTTCGCTGTCCAGCGGCGTGTTGACGTCTACGGCAGTGCGGTAGCGGTCCCAACTGCCGGCACTGGTTTGCACGGTGGTGAAGGCGTCCGGCTGGGGTTTCTTGGTGACGATGTTCACGGTGCCGCCCGGATCTCCACGGCCATACAGGCTGGCAGCGGGCCCCTTGAGCACTTCAATGCGTTCGATATTGGCCGTGTCCGGTGTGCTCGGGTAACCGCGGTTGGCGCTGAAACCGTCCTGATAGAACTCTGATGTGGTGAAGCCACGCACACTGTATTCATAGAGCGTCAGGCCACCGAAATTGTTTTGTTTGGAGACGCCGCCTGCATATTCCAGGGCGCGCTCCACATTGTTACTGCCCAGGTCCTTGAGCACCGTGGCAGGGATCACGCTAATGGATTGTGGGATGTCGCGAATGGCGGTGTCAGTTTTGGTCGCACTGGCGGAGCGGGTGGCGCGGTAGCCTTCAACCGGGCCAGTGGCGGATTCATAAGCGCCGGTGGTGACGCTGATGGCGTCCAGTTCAACGGTATTGTCTTCGGCGTAGGCGGGGTCAAGCAGCAAACCCAAGGCCAGGCCGGCCAAGGGCACAAACTTTCGAGACGACATGGTAGAGCGTTCCAATAGCGATATTGAAACAATATAACATGCCTAATGAGAATGAATTGCTTTGAAATAGTTTCTTACAGGTGCCCTCGATCAAGCACCTGTACTGCGGCCTATCCCTCTTCCTTCACGGGCGCAGGCGGTGGGCGCAGGCCAATTTCCGCCGACAGGTTGATCTCTTTACCGTTACGCATTACCTGGATCGTCACCTTCTCCGTCGGCTTGATCCGCGCCACCTGGTTCATCGACCTGCGGCCATCACCGGCCGGCTCGCCATCGATGCTCAGGATTACATCCCCCAATTGCAGGCCGGCTTTTTGGGCCGGGCCGTCGCGGAAGATCCCCGCCACGACAATGCCTGGGCGACCGGTAAGACCAAACGATTCGGCCAGCTCCTTGGTCAATGGCTGCACTTCGATCCCCAGCCAGCCACGAATCACCTGGCCGTGCTCGATGATCGACTTCATCACTTCCATCGCCAGTTTCACCGGAATCGCAAAACCGATGCCTTGGGAGCCGCCGGACTTGGAGAAAATCGCGGTGTTGATGCCCGTCAGGTTGCCGTTGGCATCCACTAGCGCGCCACCGGAGTTGCCCGGGTTGATCGCCGCGTCGGTCTGGATGAAGTCTTCGTAACTATTGAGCCCCAGCTGGTTTCGCCCGGTGGCACTGATAATGCCCATTGTCACCGTCTGGCCAACGCCGAACGGGTTGCCGATGGCCAATGCCACATCACCCACGCGCAGCCCTTCTGAACGGCCGATGGTGATGGCGGGCAGGTTTTTCAAATCGATCTTCAGCACGGCGAGGTCGGTTTCCGGGTCGCTGCCGACCACGCGGGCCAGGGTTTCACGGCCGTCGCGCAGGGCCACGACGATCTGGTCGGCGCCGCTGGTCACGTGGTTATTGGTGAGGATGTAGCCTTCCGGGCTCATGATCACCCCGGAACCCAGGCTGGATTCCATGCGGCGCTGCTTGGGGTCGTTGTCACCGAAATAACGGCGGAACTGCGGGTCTTCAAACAACGGATGCGCCGGCTTGTTGATAACCTTGGTCGTGTACAGGTTGACCACGGCAGGCGCGGCGATGACGACGGCGTCCGCATAGGTCACCGGACCTTGCACCACCGAACTGGTCTGCGGAGCCTGCTGCAGGTTTACATCAAGGCTGGGTAAGCCCACCCATTGGGGATAACGCTGAATAATCAGCATCGCGATCAGCACGCCAGCCAACAATGGCCATCCAAAAAAACGCAGTGCCTTGAGCATCAAGTAAGTCCTGACAGGTTGCAGGGGGCGGGAGAGCGCCCATAATGTCGCGCATTATACGAGGCTGCGAGCGCCTCGGAACGGGATATTTAGGAGTCTTTACATGGCCGTCCCCCTTACTACCCTCGTCGAGGAAGCGGACCGCTACCTTGCCAGCGCAAAAATTGCCGATTACTGCCCCAATGGCCTGCAGGTCGAGGGGCGCCCGCAAGTGCGGCGCATCGTCAGCGGCGTGACCGCAAGCCAGGCTTTGCTGGACGCCGCCGTCGAAGCCGAGGCCGACTTGGTGCTGGTGCATCACGGGTATTTCTGGAAGGGTGAGAACCCGTGCATCACCGGCATGAAGCAGCGTCGCCTGAAAACCTTGCTCAAGCACGACATCAGCTTGCTGGCCTACCATTTGCCGCTGGACCTGCATCCGGATGTGGGCAACAACGTGCAGCTTGCCCGCCAACTGGATATCACCGTCGAAGGCCCGCTGGACCCGAACAACCCCAAGATCGTCGGCCTGGTCGGCTCCCTCGCCGAGCCCTTGTCGCCCCGCGATTTCGCCCGCCGTGTGCAGGACGTGATGGGCCGCGAGCCGCTGTTGATCGAAGGCAGCGAAATGATCCGCCGCGTCGGCTGGTGTACCGGCGGAGGCCAGGGCTACATCGATCAGGCAATTGCCGCCGGTGTCGACCTGTACCTGAGTGGCGAAGCCTCCGAGCAGACCTTCCACAGTGCGCGTGAAAACGACATCAGCTTCATCGCTGCCGGCCATCACGCCACCGAGCGCTACGGGGTGCAGGCGCTGGGTGATTACCTGGCACGGCGTTTCGCCCTGGAGCATCTGTTCATCGATTGCCCGAACCCGATCTGACGCGTATCAATGAACAAATGGAGGGTAAGCCCTAACGCCAGTCAGTTAACGCC
>NZ_JALMFA010000024.1:0-81022 GCF_023242545.1 Pseudomonas sp. MWU13-2517
CAAGCTGATTGCCGAGCACCACGCGGAGCACCATCGCAGTTATCTCTATGAACCGGACAGCTTCCGGCCTCTGGCGTTACTGGAAGGTTTTGGCCCGAAGGAAACGAAGCCCTACCACTACCAACTCGACCACCTCGGCACGCCGCAGGAACTCACGACACCTGACGGCGAAATCGTCTGGTCCGCGCACTACCGCGCCTACGGAGAAGTCGCACGTCTTGATGTCGGCAAAATCGACAATCCGTTGCGTTTTCAAGGCCAGTACTACGATGCGGAGAGCGGGCTGCACTACAACCGTCATCGCTACTACAATCCGGATATTGGTCGGTACCTGACACCGGATCCGGTGAGGCTGGCCGGCGGGGTCAACGCGTACCAGTACGTGCCTAACCCTACGGGGTGGGTGGATCCGCTGGGATTGAGCACATGCCCTGGTGGGGATGGATGTAAGCCGACATACAACGCTGATGAACCCTGGAAACAAGCCAAGGTAAACGAAGGAGATGTGGCTCCACCCAAGGGGGCTAATAGCAATCTCTCTAGAAATGGTGCATTTAAAAGAGCAAAAGCAATAGCAGGAGTCCCGCAAACCCAACACCCAACATTAATACGTAGAGTTAAGATTACAGATCAAGACCAACACACGGAGGGCAGAGTGTATATATTTGAGCTACAGGAACGCCAAATAGAAATACGGGAACACTCGCTCGGCCATAAAAAAGGCAATCTTGGTCCACACTTCAATACAGAGGTAAGAATAAATGGGAAAACAGCACCATTAAAAAACTATACAGATAACCACTCATACTTCAAGAGATAAAAAATGAAATCGGTTTTCATCAGAGAAATAGGCATTCACCCTTGGGACCAACTGCATCCTAGCCACGACAAAAACTATATAACGATAACACTGCTCAACCAAGATTATGCGAGCGTTTGGGAAACATGGTGCGAGCTCAGCTCGTTACTCACATCCAAATGGCCAAAAATTGTAAAATGGCACACAAATTTACTACCACACTGCAGCAAGAGCCAAGAATACATTTTTCAAAAAAACTTCCATAAAAATTCAAAACCAGAAGACATTTTAAGAAAAAACCAATCAACCAATATCTATTCCCAGATAACAAACTTAGACTGCAAGCCGTTCCAGATAGACCCCAATTGCATGACATCTTATTACACAACCGTAACACTCATGCAAAAAAACAACAGCAACCTCGAACATCTCTGGCACAAGTTAAGCAAACTGAAAGACATTTCAAAAATTGACGATTTCAAAACAATACTTTCTAACGACGACTCTATCTCCTTTAGATTTTATGATTTTGAAACACATGGCGTCGCCCAACTCATTTGCCATTCAACACATCTACCCGCCATAACCAAATTCATCAGCAAACTTCATTTAGAAGAAATCCAGCAAAAAGATGTTTACACTTATATCCATAGAAAACCCATATAGAAAGCTCCGCTGACTATCAACAACAGCTCTTCATAACCATTTAATAGACAACTAATGGACACAGTATTCATACATCACTCCGGCATACGCCCTTGGGAGCAACCACATTCAGCAGACGAAAAAGAATATGCCACCTTCTCGCTGCTAAACCAAGACTTTGAAAGCGTTTGGAAAACTTGGTGCGCACTCGCATCTCTGTTAATAAATAATTGGCCAACCATAGCAATGTGGTACTCCACGAGCTACCCCCAATACAATAAGACCCAAGAGTACCTTACATTAAAACGCTTCACGAAAAATTTGGGACCTAGAGACATATTCAAAAAAAATGAAACAACATTAGTTTATTCAGGCATAGAACACTTAAACCACAACCCATATCATATAGAGCCAGACAGACTCAAGACATACCGTAGATCAGTGACTTTAATGATGAAAAACAAGAGTCAGCCAGATCAACTATGGCGACTTCTAAGTCATTTAAACCACATATCCACACCTGACGACTTCAAGTTAATACTAAACGACAACGAAATTCTGGCATTCAGGTTTTACGACGCTGAAACGCACGGTGTTGCTCAGCTCATATGCCACTCTAAACACTTAAAAAAATTAGAGCATGCAATCAAAACCTTGAGACTCAGGGAAATTTGTCAAAGCGACGTGTACGAATACATTCATAGCTAGCACTTCTGAATTCAACAATTAAACAAACCCGCCCCCTTTGCACACTATCGAAAAAGTTCAATGAAGATACAAGTTAGCGAAGTAGTTTCTGATGCGGACACTGTACGTGTGTACTTCCACTCGCCTGCTGGAAGTGGCACCGCTCTCTGGATGGGTATCTCACCAGCTATCGGCGAGGAGCAGGATGTCGAACTCGATTTTGATAAAGTCTTTACTTGGGGAAAAACATCACCCCTTCCTTACGTAAGACCCCACAAATCAATATTATAAACAGCCTTACCCAAATAACGGCTCAAATCATCCAAAACCAAGATGGCGAATGGACAGCACTAAAGCTCGGAGACTCAATAGTCCTTATTGAGCTTGATAAGGCACCCACTCAGAAGTCCGGGTTTGTTGAGCTAAAAGCGACCAAAACTCACTTATAACCAACAAGCATCTAATTACTTCCTCGACACTAAGCTAGAAATTAGCAAATTTATTTAGGCTCACCAAAATGAACCTACCTAGGTTCGAAGTTAAGCAAACCAAACCTGTGCGGAGCAACCTCCCCCGCCACAGGCTTGCCCAGTCCCCTTAGATCCCCGCCAACGCCAGGTCCATCGCAAAATACGTAAAAATCAAATCCGCTCCCGCACGCTTGATCGACCCCAGCGTCTCTCGTACTACACGTGCTTCATCGATCGCCCCGGCTTGCGCGCCGAATTTGATCATCGCGTACTCGCCACTCACTTGGTACGCCGCCACCGGCAGGCGTGAGGCTTCGCGGATGTCGCGGATGATGTCGAGGTAGGCGCCGGCTGGCTTGACCATCAAGGCGTCCGCGCCTTCCTGTTCGTCCAGCAGGGATTCGCGTACGGCTTCGCGGCGGTTCATCGGGTTCATCTGGTAGCTCTTGCGGTCGCCCTTGAGCGCGCTGCCGCCGGCTTCGCGGAATGGGCCGTAGAGGGCCGAAGCGAATTTGGTGGAGTAGGCCATGATCGGGATATGGGTGAAGCCGGCATCGTCCAGGGCGCGGCGGATGGCCTGGACCTGGCCGTCCATTGCCGCCGACGGTGCGATTACGTCGGCACCGGCACGGGCGGCGGCCACGGCTTGCTTGCCGAGGTTGACCAGGGTGGCGTCGTTGTCCACATGGGCACCGTGCATCACGCCGCAGTGGCCGTGGTCGGTGTATTCACAGAAGCAGGTGTCGGACATCACGATCATTTCCGGCACGGCATCCTTGATGGTCGACGACATGCGCGAAACCAGGCCGCGTTCCTTCCACGTGTCGCTGCCGTTCGCGTCCAGGTGATGGGACACGCCGAAGGTCATCACCGACTTGATCCCGGCGCGGGCAAAGCGCTCGATTTCACTGGCCAGCTTCTTCTCGGGAATACGCACGACACCCGGCATGCTGGTGATCGGTACGAAGTCGTCGATTTCTTCTTCGACGAAAATCGGCAGCACCAGGTCGTTGAGGGTGAATTCGGTTTCCTGGAACAAGCCGCGCAGTTCCGGGGAGCGGCGCAGACGGCGTGGACGGGCTTGAGGGAACTGGCTGGTCATGGTTTTCCTGAAAACAGTAGAGGCAAAAATAGTTGGGGCGAAAGCTTATGCCCCCAGGCCCCGGCAGCACAAACGCCAAGGGGCCAACAGTGTATTGCGCGGCTCGTAACAATTCATTGATCTAGAGCTGTACCCGCCCTTCGATGCATGCCGCCACCGCACCGCCAATCCAGACTTCATCGCCGTGGCGTTCAACATGAATGCGCCCCGCTCGCCCGATGGCCGTGCCTTGACTGACCTTATAGCGCTCGGGCGCCAGCCCTTCAGCCAGCAGCCATTGAGCCACGCCGGCGTTCAAGCTGCCGGTAGCCGGATCTTCCGGGGCACCGTCGCCGGCAATGAAAGCGCGTACTTCAAATTGCGTGTCGACCTCATCACGCTCAGGGTCACAGGGTGCGATCACGCCCACGACCAAACCCTGCAGTTGCGTGTAGTCCGGTTGCAAGGCCAACAGCTGGTCGCGGTCAGCCAGCATCACGGCCATCCATCCCGCCCCATTGTCGACCCATTGACTGCGCACAATCGCCTGCGCAGGCAAACCCAAACCCAGGCGGACACGCTCCAACAAAGCGCCTTCGACCGGACCGGAACGCAACAAAGGCGGGGCAATAAACGCCAACGCCTCGCCTTGACGACGGATACGCACCAGGCCGATTTCGCACTCCTGGATAATCTCTTCGCCTTTCGGAATGCCCCCTGCCTGCAGCCACGCATAGCAGCTGCCCAGCGTGGGGTGCCCGGCAAACGGCAACTCCGTGAGGGTGGTGAAGATCCTTACCCGGTAATCGGCCCGCGCATCACGCGGCGCCAGCAGAAAGGTGGTTTCGCTGAGGTTGGTCCAGTTGGCAAAGTCAGCCATCTGCCGGTCGGTGAGGCTGTCGGCGCCCAGCACCACGGCCAGTGGATTGCCTTTGAGCGGCACGGCGCTGAACACATCCAATTGCTTGAAATCGAAAGTCGGCATACTTCAACTCTTTGCGGTTCAGCCAGGAATACTCAGGCCACGGATCACCGCCGGACGTGCCACAAATCCGTCCAGTGCACGCAGCACGTTAGGGAAATCGGCAATACCCACCAGGTCGCCGGCTTCATAGAAGCCGATCAGGTTGCGGATCCATGGGAATGTCGCGATGTCGGCAATGCTGTAGTCATCACCCATGATCCAGGTGCGGCCCAGCAGGCGTTTTTCCAGTACCGCCAGCAAACGTCGGGATTCCGTGATGTAGCGGTCACGCGGGCGTTTGTCTTCATAAGCCTTGCCGGCAAACTTGTTGAAGAATCCCACCTGGCCGAACATCGGGCCGATACCGGCCATCTGGAACATCAGCCACTGGATCGTTTCATAGCGGGTAGCAGGGTCTTCGGACAGCAGCTGGCTGGTCTTTTCCGCAAGGTAGATCAGGATCGCACCGGACTCGAACAGCGCCAGCGGCTGGCCGCTGGGGCCATTCGGGTCGATGATCGCGGGGATCTTGTTGTTGGGGTTCAGGGACATGAACTCGGGGGATAGCTGGTCCTGCGTCTCGAAGCTGACCTTGTGCGCCTCATACGGCAACCCCAACTCTTCAAGCATGATCGACACTTTGACGCCGTTGGGCGTCGGCAACGAATACAGCTGCAAGCGCTCCGGGTGCTGGGCAGGCCATTTGCTGTTGATCGGGAAAGCGGCGAGTGCATTCATCGGAAAATCCCCAGGCTGAAAGCCCTCATCATAGTCATCTGGGCCTCGCCCTGCATGGGTCATCATTACGCAACATAGCCACGCTAGGCTGCCGCACAGGCGAACCAAAGCGCCAAAGTGCACTCTTACGTGCGCCAAAACGTTGAAATGCAGACTCGAACAGACAATGACAATCTCACCTTTGTGCCTTGTAAAACGACTCAAACGCTACACCTACGTGCTGCCATCATTGTTATTACTCGGCGGTGCAATCGGCTTGACCCTTGAATCCCCGCTCATCAATGCCGGGCCGGTGGATGGCGTGCAAACCCTGGTGTTCCTGCGCCATGGTGAAAAACCTGCCGGCGGCCTGGGCCAGCTCAACTGCCAGGGCCTCAACCGCGCGATGAACCTGGCCACCGTGTTGCCGGAAAAATTCGGCAAGGCCAACTATGTGTTTGCCTCCAACCCGACGCGCAATGTCGAGGAAGGTGAGCATGACAATTCCTACAGCTACATTCGTCCATTGATGACCATCGGGCCCAGCGCCATCAAGCTCGGCCTGCCGGTGAATATCAAGTACTCCGCCAACGACACCAGCGCCCTCGCCGACGAATTGGTGGAGGACAAGTACCACAACGCGATCATCTACACCGCCTGGTCCCACGGCTACCTGCCGGAGCTGATCAACAAAGTGGCCAGCGAAGCGGTGGGCTCGAAGTACACCATCGCCCACGATTGGTCCGGCAATGACTACGATACGTTGTACGTGCTGACACTGACCTGGCACAACGGCAAAGCATCATTGCTGAGCCGCAACTACCAACAGGGTTTGAACAACGGCCAACAGACCTGCCCGGAAGCAACCCAGGTGAGCGCTGACATCTGAGGGCGTATGATGCACCGATATTGACTCACCTTCGGATCATCAGCATGCCCAACCTCACCTCCACCCAGCCCGCCCGGGGCTGGTCTTTCTGGTGGAAGCCCGCCCTGTTCCTCCTGGTTGCCTGCGTCGGCCTTTACTACGTGAAGTGGTCGCCCTATTACTTCAAGGCATTCGTGGCGGCGGATAACCACAGCATCGGCGCGTCAATCCTCAACGATCAACAAACGGCGCCTCTGACGGCGGCGCTGGCGTATGCCCAGGTGTATTTCCTGGCGATCTGGAGAGCCGCGGTGCTGGCGGTGATTCTCGGCTCGCTGCTGCAAGTGTTGATCCCGCGCGACTGGCTGCTACGTCTGTTTGGCAAGGCCGGGTTGGGGTCGACCGTGCGCGGTGGGCTGTTCGCCCTGCCCGGGATGATGTGCAGTTGCTGCGCGGCGCCGGTGGCGGCGGGCCTGCGTCGTCAGCAGGTTTCAGTGGGGGCGGCGTTGGCGTTCTGGATTGCCAATCCGGTGCTGAACCCGGCCACGTTGGTATTCATGGGCTTTGTTCTGGGCTGGGGGTTTACGGCGCTGCGCCTGGTGGCGGGGATTGTGCTGGTAGTGGGCGTGTCCCTGGTGGCCCAACGTATTGCGCGTCCGGAGCAGGTGCCGGATGCCGCACTGGAGGCGGTGGCAGAGGTCAGCCTGGTGGAATCGCAGCCGTTCCTGAGCCGCTGGCTGCGCACCCTGTGGCAATTGTTCTGGAGCACCATCCCGGTCTATATCCTGGCCGTGCTGCTCCTGGGCGCAGCGCGGGTCTGGTTGTTTCCCCATGTGGATGGGGCCATGGCCAACAGCCTGCTCTGGCTGGTGCCATTAGCGATTGTCGGCACCTTGTTCGTGATTCCGACCGCCGCCGAAATCCCTATCGTACAAACCATGATGACCTTGGGCATGGGCACCGGCCCGGCCGTGGCCTTGCTGATGACCTTGCCGAGCGTGAGCCTGCCTTCACTGCTGATGCTGCGCAAGGATTTCGATGCGCGGGTGCTGGTGACGGTGGCCGGGTTGACCATGTTGGTGGGTGTGGTGTGTGGGTTGATCGGAGCGGTCATCCTCTAGTTACTCTCAGGCATGGGGGGCCAGAAAGGTCACCCCATCCTTTCACGCAGATACTCCACCACGGCCCCCTGCTCTCCCGAAAACTCGATCCGAGCGCCTTTGCTTTCCTTTTGAAAGGCGTACATCGGGTCGTAATACTCGCGCAGCAACCCTTCGATCCAGTCTCGGTGCAGGTCCACTGCACCCGTGCGGGCCTGTTCCGCCAAGGCGTCCTGCAAGATTGCCTGTAGCCGCTGGAAGCGTTCGCCGCCCAGGCGCTTGTGAATATTGGCCAGGCTCTGGGTCAGGCGCTCGGCAAACCGTACCTGACCGGTTTCGCCATAGACCTTGATGAATTCGGCACAGAGTTCGACCACGTAATCACGCAGGATTCGCTCGACACGGCCCTCCAGGCTGTCTTCGAGCCAGACCATCGGAAACGTCTGCATGCCTTTGTGCAACGGCAGCGGCAGCGCACAACTGCCGATCATGCGGCTCTCGTCCTCGACCACAAACTGTTCGATACCCCCGGCGCGTTTTTTCAGCAGGTCCACCGCCAGGCGGTTTTCGAAATCGATGTTGGACGGCTGCGCCGTAGCACGCTTGCCGAAGCTGGAGCCGCGGTGATTGGCATGCCCCTCCAGATCCAGCGCATTGCGCAGCTGGCTGAGCACTTCGGTTTTGCCGGTGCCCGTCATGCCGCCCAGCAACACGAAATCGCACGCGTGCGTCGCCTGCTCCAAGGTCTCCAACAGAAAGGTGCGCATGGCCTTGTAGCCACCGCCGACACGTGGATACTCAATGCCAGCTTCGGTCTTCAGCCACTGCTGCACGATCTGTGAGCGCAACCCACCCCGAAAACAGTACAGGTACCCGTCGGGATTGGCCTTGGCGAACTGCGCCCATTGTTCGATGCGCTGCGCCTTGATCGCCCCGGACACCAGTTCATGCCCCAACACAATGGCTGCCTGCTGGCCTTGCTGCTTGTAGCAGGTGCCGACCCGTTGCCGCTCGTCATCGGTCATCAGCGGCAAGTTGGTCACCCCGGGGAACGCGCCCTTGGTGAACTCGATCGGCGCACGGGTATCCATCATCGGCCGATCATTGAGGAAAATATCGCGGTAATCGGTGATGTCAGCAGCCATCAAAACACCTCTACCGCATGGGTCTGTCGCTCACCCAACTCGCCGATCGATTCGAGGCTCAAGCCCAGTTCGGCGGCGACTGTATGGAATTCGGCGTCGCCCTCGGGCGTCACGGCAATCAACAAGCCACCACTGGTCTGCGGATCGCACAGAACGCGCTTGTGCAATTCCTGAAGGCGCCCGAGTTTGCTCGCGTAGCTGTCGAAGTTACGCAACGTACCCCCGGGCATGCAGCCTTGGTCCAGGTAATACTCTACGCCCGGCAGCAACGGTACTTTGGCGTATTCGATGCGCGCCGTCAGGCCACTGCCATCGGCCATTTCCACCAAGTGCCCCAGCAAGCCGAAACCGGTCACATCAGTCATGGCCGTCACGCCGGGCAGCTTGCCGAAACGGCTGCCCGGCTTGTTGAGGGTGCACATCCAGTCGCGGGCCAGACCCACATCGGCCTCGCGTAACTTGCCCTTCTTTTCAGCGGTAGTCAGAACGCCGATGCCCAGTGGTTTGGTCAGATACAACTTGCAGCCGGCAGTGGCGGTGTCGTTGCGTTTCATATGGCGCTTTTGCACGATACCGGTCACGGCCAGACCGAAGATCGGCTCCGGCGCATCAATGGAGTGGCCACCGGCCAGAGGGATGCCCGCCGCGTCACACACTGAACGGCCACCACGAATGACCTCCCGGGCAATCTCCGGCGCCAGCACATTCACCGGCCAGCCGAGAATGGCAATGGCCATCAGTGGGTCGCCGCCCATGGCGTAGATATCGCTGATGGCATTGGTCGCGGCAATGCGGCCGAAGTCGAAGGGGTCATCGACAATCGGCATGAAGAAATCAGTGGTGGAGACCACACCACGCTCGTCGTCGATGGCGTACACCGCCGCATCATCGCGCGAGGCATTACCCACCCACAGGTTGGGGTCGAGGTTCTGCGCACCACTGCCGGCAAGGATCACTTCCAATACCTGGGGCGAAATCTTGCAGCCGCAACCCGCGCCGTGGCTGTATTGGGTGAGGCGAATAGGCTCGTTCATGGTGGTCCTCAAGCTGACAAGTGAGTGGAGTCTACCAGACAGCAAAAGGCCAACTGGGCTCGTGGAGCACAGTTGGCCTTTGCCTATCACCTCTTACTGTCTGGCAGCGAGCAGGCGTTTGTGGCGATTACGTCGCGCCATGTTCAGCAGTTCGATCGCCGCCGAGAACGCCATGGCCGCGTATACATAACCTTTTGGCACATGGGCGCCGAAGCCTTCGGCGATCAAGGTCATGCCGATCATGATCAGGAAGCCCAGGGCCAGCATCACCACCGTCGGGTTGTCGTTGATGAACTTGGCCAACGGTTCCGCCGCCACCAGCATCACGATCACCGAGACCACCACGGCAATGATCATGATCGGCAGGTGCTCGGTCATGCCCACGGCGGTGATGATGCTGTCGATGGAAAACACCAGGTCGAGCATCAGGATCTGGCCAATCGCAGCCGCAAAACCGATGGACACGCCATTACCGGCGCTGACCTTCTCTTCCGGCTCCGGGTCCATGCTGTGATGGATTTCGGTGGTCGCCTTCCATACCAGGAACAAGCCACCGGCGATCAGGATCATGTCCTTCCACGAAAATGCCTGGCCGAAGACTTCGATCACCGGCGTCGTCAACTGCACGATGAACGCGATGGTGCTCAAAAGGCCCAGGCGCAGGACCAATGCCATGCTGATGCCGATACGTCGCGCTTTCGCCCGGTGTTTCTCCGGCAACTTGTTGGTGAGAATCGAGATAAAGATCAGGTTATCGATGCCCAGCACGATTTCCATCACGATCAAGGTGGCCAACGCTACCCAGGCAGTGGGGCTTGCAGCCAGCTGTAAAAGATAATCCATAGGTCAGTCCTGAGGTGGTAAGGCTGGGGAATTAGGTTTCTTTGGTATCGGATTCAGACGTCTTTTCGGCGTCCTGGTCTTTCTTCTCAGGGCTGATCAAGCCCTGGGTCGCTTCGCTCAGGGCCTGCTCGGCAGCCTTATGGGTTTCATCGATAACTTGCTTGGCCGACTCGGTAGCCTTGCCCATCACCTGCTGCGCACTTTTTTCAACTTGATCACAGCCGCCAACCATTACCAATGAAAGCGCAAGCAACGATGCCGCGCCCAGGGAATTGAGTTTCATAATGTATTTCTCCTTAGAACCAGAGGGCCCCAGTAGTGGCCCCGCGATAGCGACGCATTCTAGGGAGGCAAACAGTTCAGGAAAATTCGTATTTTTATGACATATACTTCGGTTTTAACGAACTGTAGACCCACATGCTCAATTACAGACAGTTGCATTACTTCTGGGTGGTGGCCAAGACCGGCAGCATCGTGCGCGCCTGCGAGCAGTTGAACCTCACGCCCCAGACCATCAGCGGGCAAATCAGCCTGCTGGAGCAAGCCTTCGGTATAGCGCTGTTTCAGCGTGTAGGGCGCCAGTTGGAACTGACCGAAGCCGGGCGCAGGGCGCTGCCCTATGCCGAGCAGATGTTCCAGACCGGCAATGAACTGGAGGCGATGTTGCGCGCCCAGCCCAATGAGCAGCAGATCCTGTTTCGGGTCGGCGTGGCGGACGTGGTGCCCAAGTCCATCGTCTATCGGCTGATCGCGCCGACCATGGAGCTAAGCGAGCCTATTCGTATCACCTGTCGCGAGGACAAACTCGAACGCCTGTTGGCCGACCTGGCGATCCAACGCCTGGACCTGGTGATTTCCGACAGTCCGATGCCTACGCACCTGGATATCAAGGGCTACAGTCAGAAGCTGGGCGAGTGCGGCATCAGTTTTTTCGCCACCCAGGCATTGGCTGACGAATACAGTGGCGACTTCCCACAGTGCTTGCAGGGCGCGCCGCTGTTGATTCCAGGGGCAGAAACCGTCGTGCGCAGCCGTTTGCAGCGCTGGTTTGCCGAGCAGCAGATTCAACCGAAGATCATTGGTGAGTTTGACGACAGCGCCTTGATGCAGGCGTTTGGCCAATCCGGCAGCGGGATTTTCATCGCGCCAAGCGTGATCGCCGACGAGGTGGTGCGCCAATACGGTGTGGCGCTGATCGGCCAGACCGATGCGGTGACCGAGTCGTTTTACGCGATCTCGGTAGAGCGCAAGGTCAAGCACCCTGGCATCGTGGCCATTACCGAGGGTGCTCGACGGGAACTGTTTACCACCCTGCCCTGAGGCTTCAGGCGTTGGTCGCGTGGGTTGGTCGGGCGCTCATCAGCCACAGCGCCAGCAGGATCGACACCAGAATAAACCCGGAGGCCGCGAAGCCCAGGCTGCCCAGGCCCAGGGTGTCGATCACATGCCCCCCGACCATCGCTCCCAGGCCGATCCCAAGATTGGCCCCGGCGATATTCAACGACGCGGCAAACGCGGGTGCATGGGGCGCGGCCTTCATCAAGCGCACATGGCTGACCAGGAACATCGCCGCCTGGGTCACGCCCCACACCGCCATCGCCGCAGCCAGGCCGACCGTAGAGTGAATCGCCGGCACCAGCGCCACCATGCCCGCGATCATGAAGCCGCAGAACACCATGGACGCGATCAAGGGGTGCCGGTCCACCGCACGCCCGCCAAGGGAATTGCCGATCAAGCCGACCGCACCAAAGCCCATCAGGCACCAGCCCACCAGCGTACCGTCGAACCCGGCCAGGCGCTCGAGGATATCCGCCAGGTAGGTGTAGGCCGTGAACATGCCGCTGAACACCAGGATCGATAACAGGATATGGCCCTGCATCAGCGGGTTGCGCAGGATCTTGAACTGCGAACGCAACGTCACTTGATCGCGCTTCGGTTCGGTCGCCGGCAAATACAGAAACAGCAGCAGCGCCTTGGCCAGAGCCACCACTGCAAGGATGGCAAACGCAGTGCGCCAGCCGAACATGTCGGAAATCAGCGTACCCACGGGAATACCAAACACTGTGGCGCAGACGATGCCGAAGCCGATTTTCTCGATCGCACGCCCGGCGTACTCCGGGCCGACGATATCCACCGCCGTCTCACTGGCCAAGGCCCAGAACACCGGCAGCCCCAGGGCTGGAATCAAGCGCGCCAGCGCCATCATCCAGATATTCGGCGCAAGGGCCGCCACGGTATTGGCCACGCCGAACATAATCAGGATGGTGATAAACAGGCGCTTGCGTGGGAAACGGGCGAAGTACGCCGTCAGAAACGGGCCAAACGCCGCCACGGTAAAGGCGAACAAAGTCACCAGCAGCCCCGCCTGGGACACGCTGACGTGCAGGTCGCGGGCGATGGATGGCAATAAACCGACGATGACGAATTCTGTGGTCAGCACGGTAAAGCCGGCGGCCGACAGCAGCAGGATGGGAAACAGCATGAAAACTCCAGAAACAACGACATCAACGACAGCCCGAAGGGCTCGCTGACAGAGAGGAAAGATGAGAGGCAAGAATCTTAACAGAGTGTGTCCAGGTTTGGCGAAGGCCCTGGGACGTGGGTGACGCGATGTCGCAGCGCCTGGGGCACGGATGACGGCATGCTAGACTTCGCGCCCTCGCGTCCTACAGCCTTTTCTGCGTGCGCCGCTGTACCTTCAAAAAATTAGAGACAAGTGTTTATGACTGCTGCCCCTTCCCTTTTACAACGACTGGCCCGTGTCAGCCTGGTCACGCAAATCGTCCTCGGCCTGACAGCCGGCATCCTCCTGGCCCTCCTTGCACCTGAGGCCGCCAGGGCCACCGGTTTTATCGGCAAGGTATTTGTCGCCGCACTCAAGGGCGTGGCGCCGATCCTGGTGTTTGTGTTGGTGATGGCGTCGATTGCCAACCATAGACATGGCCAGCAAACCCATATCAAGCCGATACTGTTCCTATACCTGCTCGGCACCTTTGCCGCCGCCGTGGTAGCGGTGATCGGCAGCACGCTGTTCCCCTCGACGCTCGTGCTAGCCACCCATGACGCCACAGTCAGCGCCCCGGGCGGCATCGGCGAAGTGCTGCAAAGCCTGCTACTGAGCGTGGTGGACAACCCGATCAATGCCCTGGTGAACGCCAACTTTATCGGCATCCTGGCCTGGGCTATCGGCCTGGGTGTCGCCATTCGCCATGCCGGTGAGACGACCCGCACGGTGCTCGACGACCTGTCCAATGGCGTGACATTGATGGTGCGCGTTGTGATTCGCTTCGCGCCTCTGGGCATCTTTGGTCTCGTGGCGTCGACGCTGGCCACCTCCGGCTTCGGCGCCCTGCTCGGCTACGCTCACCTGCTGGCCGTGCTGATCGGCTGCATGCTGTTTGTGGCGTTGGTGATGAACCCGGCCATCGTGTACTGGAAACTGCGCCGCAACCCTTACCCACTGGTGCTGATGTGCCTGCGTGAAAGTGGCATCACGGCTTTCTTCACCCGCAGTTCGGCGGCGAATATCCCGGTGAACCTCGCGTTGAGCAAGCGCCTGGGCCTGCATGAAGACACCTACTCGGTGTCGATTCCGCTGGGTGCCACCATCAACATGGCCGGTGCCGCGATCACCATCACCGTGTTGACCCTGGCAGCCGTACACACCCTTGGGATTGCGGTCGACCTGCCTACCGCGGTGCTGCTCAGCGTAGTGGCGGCGGTGTGCGCCTGCGGAGCCTCGGGTGTGGCCGGTGGTTCGCTGCTGCTGATTCCCCTGGCATGCAGCCTGTTCGGTATTCCCAGTGAGATCGCCATGCAGGTGGTTGCGGTCGGGTTCATTATCGGCGTACTCCAGGATTCGGCGGAAACCGCGCTGAACTCGTCCACCGACGTGCTGTTTACCGCTGCGGCGTGCCTGGGCCAGGACGAGCAGCCAGCTTAACGGTCAGGCAAGAAAAAGCCCGGGGCGGTTCGAGCACGAACCAACCCGGGCTTTTTTTGCGCTTAGAAAGCGCCCATGTAGTCGCGCTTGCCGATTTCCACACCGTTGTGGCGCAGCAAGGCGTAAGCGGTAGTGACGTGGAAGAAGAACTGCGGCAGGCCGTAGGTCAACAGGTAGGACTGGCCGCTGAAGCGCTTCTCTTTCGGCGTGCCTGGACGGGTGATGATCTCGATGCCTTCCTTGCCGTCGATCTGCTCGGGCTTGAGGGTGTCGATGAAGGCCAGCACCTTGGCGATCAGCGCTTGCAGGTCGGCGAAGGTGACTTCCTTATCTTCATATTTGGGCACTTCGATCTCGGCCAGGCGGGCGCTGACGCCTTTGGCGAAGTCGACAGCGATCTGGACCTGGCGTACCAGCTGGAACATGTCAGGGAACAGGCGCGCTTGCAGCAAGGCGTTGGGCTCGATGTTCCGGGCGGTGGCGTGGGCTTCGGCTTTGTTCAGCACATCGCTCAGCGCGGTGAGCATTTGCTTGAAGACAGGGACAGACGCGGCGTACAGAGAAATAGTCATGACAGTCTCACGGTTATGGCAGGGTTTGAAGCCAGCAGCGATTATAGACCTGCCCGCCGCTTGTCTTTTATTTTTTCCGGCATAGGCTAGTGGGCTCACTGCATAGGGAAAAGCGCGATGACCGCTGAGCATGACACCGAAACCCCTGAGCCGCGCCTCACCAGCACGGAAATCCGCATCCTGGGCTGCCTGATCGAAAAACAGGCGACCAACCCGGAAACCTACCCCCTGACCCTCAATGCCCTGGTACTGGCCTGCAACCAGAAGACCAGCCGCGAACCTGTGACCAACCTTTCCCAGGGCCAGGTCGGCCAGAGCCTGCGTGCACTGGAAGGCCAAGGTTTCGCCCGGCTGGTAATGGGCAGCCGTGCCGATCGCTGGGAACACCGTGTAGACAAGGCGCTGGAACTGGTGCCGGCCCAGGTGATCCTGATCGGGCTGCTGTTTCTGCGCGGGCCACAGACGGTCAATGAACTGCTGACCCGCAGCGGGCGCATGCATGACTTCGAAGATGCCGAGCAGGTGGTGCACCAGCTTGAGCGTCTGATTGCGCGCGGGCTGGCGGTACTGGTGCCGCGCCAGGCGGGCCAGCGGGAAGATCGGTACACCCACGCGCTGGGCGATCCGGCGGATATCGAGGCGATTATCGCGGCGCGAGGGAATCCGGCCGAGCGTGGAGCCGGGGTGTCTGTGGACCGTATTGAAGAGCTGGAAGCGCGGATTGCAGCACTGGAAGAACGACTGACACAGTTGGAACAGGCGTAATTGGATTAAACATGTGGCAGCGGGCTTGCTCGCCAACGCGGTGTCAATTGACCCTCAACTGATCTACCGCATTGGCGATGCAAGCCCGTTCCAACATTGGTTCTCAAGCAGGCTTCAGCCTCGGGCAAAAGCTACGGCCGCCTCAAACTGCTGCTGCGTCGGCCGCACGCCGGTATACAACACAAACTGCTCCAGCGCCTGGATTGCGATCACTTCCAGGCCGGTAATCACCCGCTTGCCTTTGGCACGGCCACGCACGATCAGCGGCGTTTCGGCGGGGATCGCCACCACATCAAACACCGTGTCCGCAGCATCCACAGCGTCAGCCTCGAAGGCCAATTGATCGGCCTCGGCACCACCGCTCATGCCGATCGGCGTCACGTTGACCAGCATCTGCGGGCGCAAGTCACCCAGGTCGGCCTGCCACTCATACCCCAGGTTTTGCGCCAGCGCGCGCCCAGCCACTGCGTTGCGCGCCACAATCACACCATTGGCATAACCACCGTCACGCAAGGCGCTGGCCACGGCCTTGGCCATGCCGCCGCTGCCACGCAAGGCGAAGGTCGAGTCCTTGGGCACCGCGTGCTTTTTCAGCAGTTGCTCGATGGCGATATAGTCAGTGTTGTAGGCTTTGAGGCGGCCGTCGGTGTTGACGATGGTGTTCAGGGAATCAATGGCCCGGACCGAATCGTCCAGCTCGTCGACCAGGGCGATCGCAGCCTCCTTGAACGGCATGGACACACCGCACCCACGAATGCCCAGCGCTCGGATGCCACCTATCGCCCCGGGTAAATCCTGGCTGCTGAACGCTTTATAGTAGAAGTTCAACCCCAACTGTTCGTAAAGGTGGTTGTGGAACCGCAAACCGAAATTCCCGGGACGCGCCGACAATGACATACACAGTTTGGTGTCTTTGTTGGGGTGCATCTGCATGGATAACTCCTTTGAGTAAGCAAATCGGTACAGACCTTACACAACATTTACCTATCGGCCGTGCTGTTTTTCAGAAATACGTTGTCTTAAAAGTATCCCCGCGACAATCCTTGAGTCTATTGATTGCAGACCACAAGCGCAGGGGCTAACCGAGGAATGACCATGATTCGTAAAATCCCCAAAATCGCCTTGCTTGTCGGCGCACTCGCTATGGCAGGCCAAGCCTCCGCCCACGGTGGTGGTTGGGGTGGCCCGGCCGTTCTGGGTGCTTTAGTCGGCGCCGCTGTAGTGGGCTCGGTGGTGGCCAGCCAATCCCAGCCGGTCTACGTGCAGCAGCCGGTCTATGTCCAGCCGCAACCGGTCTATGCCGCTCCGCCGCCGGTCTACTATGCACCGCCGCCGCCGGTGTATGTGCAAGAACGGGTTTACTACCGCCCGGCGCCGGTCTATTACGGCCCTCCGCGCGGCTACTACGGCCCTCCTCACGGCTATTACGGCCGAGGCTGGTAACCTCGAACAGATTGACTGAACAGGCCTCGCCCACACGCGGGGCCTTTTTTTGCCTTTAAAGTCTGGATTTATCTTGCCAAGGTCGCAGTGAGGACAATGCTTGGGCGGTAATCCCACATCATGAGGGTTGAATGTCTTCTTGCTCGATCGAGGCCCGCCCTGTCATGTTTACGTCACGAAACGGACTCACTATCGACCTGTCCAGCCAATAACAATTAAGGACGACTGACCATGCCCACGCAAAACCCGCACCGTACCGCCGGCCTCTGCACCTCCAGCAGGGTCTACAGCGCCCTCACGGAGCTCAAGCACCTGGAAGGCCACCGCAGCGCCAAATTCCTCGCGCTGCTTGCGGAAAACCTGGTGCGCAAGGGTTTGCTCAATGAGCAAGAAGTGATGAACATGCTCGATCAGGTCGTGGACTGACGCCTCGCGTCGATGTCGACTATCAAGCCAGGTGATTTTTCCTGCACCGCAGAGCCCCGTAAGGTGACCTCAATAGCGATTGGAGGTCCTTATGCCCACTGTTCAAATCATGTCCGTCATCGGTAGCGCCGTCCCCACCTCACTTCGGGAGCTGGGCCTGCTCGCCTGTTGGTACGTAGTACGCGATGGCGAGCCTATCAGCGGCCCGCTGACGTCGTTATCCGATGCTGAAAAACAACTGCTATGCGCAGCCAATTTCAGCCTCAACGCCTGAAAACTACGGCAAAGGCAGCTTGACCCGTGGCTTGGTTTCCACAAACAGCGCCCAACAGGACATGAACAACGCCGCCACCAATGGGCCGATCACGAACCCGTTGAGGCCGAATACCGACAGGCCGCCCAGGGTCGAGATCAGGATCAGGTAGTCAGGCATTTTCGTGTCCTTGCCCACCAAAATCGGGCGCAGCACGTTGTCCACCATGCCGATCACCAAAACGCCAAACGACGCCAGCACCACGCCCTGCCAGACCGAACCGCTCAACAGGAAGTAAGCGGCCACTGGCCCCCACACAATCCCCGCGCCCACCGCCGGCAGCAGGGATAGAAACGCCATCAACACCGCCCAGAGCAACGCGCTGGGAATGTCCAGAAACCAGAAGATCAAACCGCCCAGTGCGCCCTGAGTCACGGCCACCAGCACGTTGCCCTTGACAGTAGCGCGCACCACCCGATTGAACTTGAGTTGCAGGCGACGTTTCTGAGGCTCGGCCAGCGGCACCGCCGTGCGTACCTTACGCACCAGTTCCGGACCGTCGCGCAGCAGGAAAAACAGCAGATACAGCATGATGAAAAAGCTCACCAGGAAATCAAACGTACCCTGGCCGAAGCTGAACGCCTGGGTCGCAAAGAACTGGCTGCCCTGCATCGCGCTCTTGACGATCTTTTCGCGCAAGCCTTCCAGGTTACCCATGCCGAACCGATCCAGCAGGTGCTGGAAATACGGCGGCAACACGTTCTTGAACTGTTCGATATACCCGGCGACGTCCAGCTTGCCGCTTTCGACGTTTTTGTACAGCGTCGCCCCTTCCTGCACCAGCAATACGCTGGTGATGATGACCGGCAGAATCGCGATCACCAGGCACACCGTCAACGTGCCCAAAGAGGTCAGGTTGCGGTTCCAGCCAAAGCGTCGCTGCAGCCGGCGTTGCATGGGTGCAAAGATGACGCCGAGGATCACCGCCCAGAACACCGCGCCGTAGAACGGCAGCAATATCCAGATAAAGGCAATGGTCACCAGGGCCAGCAACAACAATAGGGTTTTGAATTGCAGGTTGGTTTGGTTCATGTCCGGTCCGTGTCAGAAAACAGTGGGCCTTCATCGGCCCTTCTGCTTAGTCCGCGGGCGAACCCGGGAGTGCCATCCCTTTAATCAATAGCCTTCGCCTCTTTCAACAGCGCCTGGATCACTTGCTCCTGGGCTTCATAATCACCCTCGCCAAAGTGGCTGTAACGCACCTGGCCCTTGGCATCGATCAGGTAATGGGCCGGCCAGAACTGGTTATCGAAACTGCGCCAGATTGCGTAGTTGTTATCAAGAGCTACCGGGTAGGTGATGCCCAACTGGCGCACCTGCTCCCTGACGTTACCGCTGACATGTTCGTAGGCGTATTCCGGAGTGTGCACGCCAACGACCACCAGGCCATCCTTTTCGTAGCGTTTCGCCCACTCTTTTACGTACGGCAGCGCGCGCCGGCAGTTGATGCAGTCGTAGGTCCAGAAATCCACCAGCACCACTTTGCCTTTGAGCGTCTGCGCATTCAGTGGTGGGGCGTTGAGCCATTCGGTCGCACCCGCCAGTGATGGCATGGCGCCCATGTTGCCAGCCTGGGTTTCACGGCTGGCCACCACGCTGAAGAACAGCGCAACAGTCAGCAACAGGCCGGCGAACAGCAATGTGATAGACCGCATGATCATTACCTTTTCGGTTCTCAGAGTGCCCATTGGACCCCCCTGAGGTATCCCACCTGTGTCGAACGCCCGCTGCCGATACACAGCGATACAAATCAGCAAAGGGCGACCTGGATCAATAAACCCGGCCCCCGGCTCCTTTACCCTCGCGACCTTTTGCGACTTGAGCTCATGCCCTCCGTGACCGCCCCCGAACTGCTCGCCCCCGCCGGCACCCTGAAAAACATGCGCTATGCCTTCGCCTACGGCGCCGATGCGGTCTACGCCGGCCAGCCGCGCTACAGCCTGCGGGTGCGCAACAACGAGTTCGACCACGCCAACCTGGCCCTGGGTATTCAGGAAGCCCACATACTGGGCAAACGCTTCTACGTGGTGGTCAACATCGCGCCGCACAACGCCAAGCTGAAAACCTTCCTCAAAGACCTGGCGCCGGTGATTGCCATGGGCCCGGATGCGCTGATCATGTCCGACCCGGGCTTGATCATGCTGGTGCGCCGCCACTTTCCCGAGATGCCGATTCATCTGTCGGTGCAGGCCAATACGGTGAACTGGGCCAGTGTCGAGTTCTGGCAACAGCAAGGCATCTGCCGGGTGATTCTGTCGCGGGAGTTGTCCCTGGAAGAGATCGGCGAGATCCGCCAGCAGGTACCAGCCATGGAGCTGGAAGTGTTCGTGCACGGCGCCTTGTGCATGGCCTACTCCGGGCGCTGCCTGCTCTCGGGCTATATGAACAAGCGCGATGCCAACCAGGGCACCTGTACCAACGCATGCCGGTGGAAATACCAGGCCACGCCGGCGGTGGAAAACGCCACGGGCGATATCGTCCGGCACTACCATCCGGAACCCACCCTGGGGATCGGCGCGCCGACCGACCAGGTCTTTCTGCTGCAGGAGGCCAACCGCCCCGATGAGCAGATGCCCGCCTTCGAAGACGAACACGGCACCTACATCATGAACGCCAAGGACCTGCGCGCCGTGCAGCATGTGGAGCGCCTGACACACATGGGCGTGCATTCGCTGAAGATCGAAGGCCGCACGAAGTCCCACTTCTACTGCGCGCGCACCACCCAGGTGTACCGCCAGGCCATTGATGATGCGGTGGCCGGGCGCGCCTTCGACCGCAACCTGATGACCAACCTCGAATCCCTGGCCCAGCGCGGTTACACCGAAGGCTTTCTACGCCGTCATGTGCATGACGAATACCAGAACTACCAGAACGGCAGTTCAGTGTCGGAGCGTCAGCAGTTTGTCGGGGAGCTCACCGGCGAGCGCCGTGGCGACCGGGCCGAAGTCAAGGTGAAAAATCGCTTCGCCGTGGGCGATCACCTGGAGTTGATGACCCCCGCCGGCAACTTTCACTTTGACCTGGCCTCTCTGCACAATGCCAAAGGCGAAACCATCGACGTGGCGCCAGGGGATGGACACACCGTGTACGTGCCACTGCCAGCCGACATGGACGTGCGCTTTGGCTTATTGATGCGCGATCTCTAGATCCTGAACTGCCCCACCAACTGCCCCAGACGCTGCCCCAGATCCGCCAGACTGCGCGAGGTCTGGGCGCCCAACTGAGTTTCATCGGCCACACTGTCCACCGCCGCGGCGATCTGATGCACGCTGCGGTTGATCTCTTCGGCCACGGCGGTCTGCTCCTCGGCAGCGCTGGCGATCTGGGCGTTCATCGAATTGATCGTGCCGATCAGTTGCGCCATGGTGTCCAGTGAGGCCCCGGCTTCATTGGCCTGGGCCGAGGTGCCATCGCCCGCGTCGCTGGAGCGGCGCATGGCGTCCACGGCGGCGACCGTGCCTTTTTGCAGGCGGTCGATCATGCTTTGGATTTCCTGGGTGCTGGTTTGGGTACGGCTGGCCAGGGCACGCACTTCGTCGGCCACCACCGCAAAACCTCGCCCGGCCTCCCCTGCCCGCGCGGCTTCGATCGCGGCGTTGAGGGCCAGCAGGTTGGTCTGTTCGGCAATCGAGCGGATCACACCCAGCACACTGACAATCGACGACACATCCTGCTGCAAGCTGTCGAGGGACACGCCGCTGCTGCGGATATCGTTCACCAGCGCATGAATCTGCGCGATGCTGCCGTCCACCACACGCTTGGCCGCCTGGCCTTCGGCGTCGGTCTGCTGGGCAGCCACTGAGGCGCCCTGGGCACTTCGCGCCACTTCCTGGGCGGCGGAAGACATCTGGTTAATCGCCGTGGCGACTTGGTCGGTTTCGTGGCGCTGGCGCTCCATGGCCTGCTCGGAACGCTGGGCCTGATCGGAAACCTGGCTGACCAGGCCGGTCAGCTGGGTGGTCATCTCGGTGATCTGGCGCACCAGGCCGTGGATCTTGTCGACAAAACGATTGAACGCACCGGCAAGATCGCCCAGCTCGTCCTGGCTGGTAATGGCCAGGCGCCGAGTCAAATCGCCTTCACCGGCGGCGATGTCGTCAAGGTTGGCTTTCATCAGGCTCAGCGGACGCAGGATGGTATTGGCTACCATCATGCCCACGACGGCAATCACCAGCAGCACCACGACGGCGACGCCGAGGATACTCAGCACTACACCTTCCATGCGTTTCTCGACCTTGGCCTCGACCACCGCCACCTGGGCCTCGATGCCATCCAGGTTGACCGACGTACCAATCACCATGTCCCATTTCGGCAAGTACTCGGTGTAGCCGAGCTTGGGCACCAACTCGGTCTGGCCGGGCTGGGTGGAGCTGTATTGGAGGTAGTGGGTGCCGTCCTTGCCGACCTTGACCAGGTCGCGATTGACGTAGACACCGTTGGGATCGCGGTTGTCCTTGAAGCTTTTGCCTACGCCGTCGGGGCTGTTGCCCTTGAACAGGCGGATGGTCTCGGAGTCGTAGCCGAAGAAGTAGCCATCCTTGCCGTAGCTGGTGCTGGACAGCAGCTTGACCACCTCGGCCCGCGCCGCCGTATCGCCGGGGGCCGCCGCGTCGTAAAGCGGCTTGATGGTGGTCATGGCCACTTCCACGTAACTCTGCAGAGTTGCCTTGGCGTCGTTGAGCAGGCGCTGGCGGGTTTCGTCCACCTCGTTGCGCGCCTGGCCCTTCAGGATCCACACGGTGGTCAGGCTGATGACCACGGCAAACAGCAACACCGGCACGACGGCCAGGGACAGGACTTTGGCCTTTAAACTCAGACGCATGGCTTTCTCTCTTATTCGTGGCGACTTGAGAGGTTAACGGCCTATTACCCGATTTCTGTAGGACGATCCTGTCAGAGGGTCATCGCGGCAATCCAGCCAAACGCAAGCAATGGGATATTGTAGTGCAAGAACGTCGGCACCACGGTGTCCCAGATATGGTGATGCTGGCCGTCGATGTTCAGCCCGGAGGTCGGGCCGAGGGTGGAGTCCGACGCCGGCGACCCGGCATCGCCCAAGGCCCCCGCCGTACCGACGATGCACACGATGGCCAACGGGCTGAAGCCCAGTTGCACGCACAGCGGTACGAAAATCGCGGCGAGGATCGGCACCGTGGAGAACGACGAACCGATACCCATCGTCACCAGCAGCCCCACCAGCAACATCAGCAATGCACCCACACCGCGGCTATGGCCGATGAATGCCGCCGAGGTTTCAACCAGCGAACGCACGTCACCGGTAGCCTTGAGCACTTCGGCAAAACCCGACGAGGCGATCATGATGAAGCCAATCATCGCCATCATCTTCATGCCTTCGGTGAACAGGTCGTCCGTCTCGCGCCAGCGCACGATGCCCGACACCGAGAAGATCAGGAACCCGGCCAGGGCGCCGATGATCATCGAGTCCAGCCACAATTGAATGATGAATGCCGCGGCAATCGCCAGCCCGGCCACCAACAGGGTCAACGGGTTGTACTGCACCGCCACTTGCTCGACCCGTTCGATTTTCTCCAAGTCATACACACGCTTTTTGCGGTAGCTGACAAACACTGCCATCAACAGGCCGACCACCATGCCCAGCGCCGGCAAGCCCATGGCGTGGGTGACATTGACCTGACTGATGTCTACGCCGCTCTTGGCGACGTTGGCCAGCAGGATCTGGTTGAGGAAGATGTTGCCGAAACCTACCGGCAGGAACATGTAGGGCGTGATCAAGCCGAAGGTCATCACGCAGGCGATCAGGCGGCGGTCCAGTTGCAGCTTGGTCAGCACGTACAACAGCGGCGGAACCAACAACGGGATAAAGGCAATATGAATGGGCAGGATGTTCTGCGAGGCGATCGCTACGACCCACAGCAGGCCGATCAACAACCATTTGACGTGACTGCCACCGGTCGCTTCCTGTCGGTCCACCATCAGCAGCGCTTTGTCCGCCAGGGCATGGGCCAGGCCGGATTTGGCAATCGCCACGGCGAAAGCACCGAGTAAAGCGTAAGACAAAGCCACGGTGGCGCCGCCGCCCAAGCCACCGTTGAACGCTTTGAGCGTGGCGTCGATACCCAGGCCACCGGTCAGGCCACCCACCAGGGCACCGACAATAATGGCGATGACCACATGCACGCGGGACAGGCTGAGCACCAGCATGGTGCCGACCGCGGCGATTACTGCGTTAATCATGGTTACCTCAAGACAAAAAACAGAAGAACAGGCGTGCGGCGCCCAGGCGGCCATCAAACAGGGTGGCCGACGTGCAGGCTGAGGAGGTCTTATTAGAGGGCGCGCACTTTGCAGCAGGCGGGCGGCCATGTCAAAAAACGACGCCGCTTTGAGCTTTCTATTGAACGTTTGAATAAAGAAATAAACCGCACAGCCGATAACGGATCTCTACGTGTTTTCAGGTAAGGATGTCCCGATGTCGCTTAGGCAGCTCTCCATTCAATGGAAAATCACCCTGCTCGCCGGTCTCTGCCTGCTGGGGATCGTAACCCTGCTGGTGGGGCTGTCGCTGTATCGCATGGGGCAGAGCTCCGAGCAGGTCAAGGCATCCAGCATGCAGATGCTTGATGCCTCGGCCCAGGCGCGCATCGAGGCGCAGGGTGAAGTGCAGTCACTGGGCATTCGCCAGCAGTTCATGGATGCCTACCAGTACGGCCATGGCTTTTCCCGCCAAGTGCTGTTCCTGCGCGAACAGGCTGAAAAGCGCTTCCTCGATGCCTTCGACACCCGTGAAGACCTGACTCGCCAGGTCAAGGCCGCGCTGCAAGCCAACCCGGACCTGCTTGGTTTGTCCCTGGTGTTTGAAGCGAATGCGCTGGATGGCAAGGACGAGTTGTTCGCCAATCAGAAAGAATTGGGCAGCAACGAAAAAGGCCGCTTTGCCCTGTATTGGTCGCAGCCCACCCCGGGCAAACTGACCTCGATGCCACTGCCCGAAAGTGATATGGCCGACACCAGCGTCGGCCCCAGCGGCGAGAAAGCCAATGCCTGGTTCACCTGCCCGCGCGCGACCCTTAAACCCTGTGTGATCGAACCGTATTTTTATGTGATCGACGGGCAGAACGTGCTGATGACCAGCATCGTGTTCCCGCTGATGGCCAACGGCAAAGTCATCGCCTCGCTGTCGGTGGACATCAACCTCAACAGCTTGCAGGCCGTGAGCCAACAGGCGAGCCAAAAACTGTATGACGGCCAGACTCAGGTCAGCATCCTCAGCCCGACCGGCTTGCTTGCCGGCTACAGCCCGGACGCCGGCAAACTCAGCCAACGCCTGGACCAGGTCGATACCGTCAGCGGCGCGCAGTTGATCAGCGCGCTGGCCAGCAGCACGCAAACCCGCAGCCTGCGTACCGACCACCAGCTCAAGGTATTGGCGCCATTTATACCGATCCCGGGTGGCAAGCCCTGGGGTGTGTTGCTGGACGTACCGGAAAAAGTCCTGGTCGCCCCTGCCGAAGCCCTGAAAGCACAACTGGACGCCGACAATGCCAAGGGCACCCTGCTGGAACTGAGCCTGGGGCTGTTGGCTGCGGTGGCCGGCCTGGCCCTGGTATGGCTGATGGCGCGCGGCGTGACCCGTCCGATTCTCGGCGTGGCACGCATGCTCGAAGACATCGCCAGTGGCGAAGGCGACCTGACCCGCCGCCTGGCCTATGACAAAAAAGACGAACTGGGCCAACTGGCCGGCTGGTTCAACCGCTTCCTCGACAAGCTGCAGCCGATCATTGCCGAGGTCAAACGGTCAGTGCAGGACGCCCGTGGTACCGCCGACCAATCCGCCGCGATTGCCACCGAAACCAGCGCCGGTATGGAACAGCAATACCGCCAGGTGGATCAGGTCGCCACCGCCTCCCATGAAATGAGCGCCACCGCGCAGGATGTCGCCCGCAGCGCGGCCCAAGCCGCCCAGGCTGCACGCGATGCCGACCAGGCCACCCGCGAAGGCCTGACCGTGATCGACCGCACCACCAGCAACATCGGCGCACTCGCCGCCGACATGAGTACCGCCATGGCCCAGGTCGAAGGCTTGGCAGCCAACAGCGCGCAAATCGGTTCGGTGCTGGAAGTGATTCGCGGCATCGCCGAGCAGACCAACCTGCTGGCGCTCAACGCCGCCATCGAAGCGGCCCGGGCCGGTGAAGCTGGCCGTGGGTTTGCCGTGGTTGCCGACGAGGTACGTAACCTGGCGCAACGTACCCAGGAATCGGTGGAAGAGACCCGCCTGGTGATCGAGCAATTGCAAAGCGGCACCACCGAGGTGGTCGGCGCCATGGGCAACAGCCACCGCCAGGCCCAGGGCAGTGTCGAACAGGTAGGCCAGGCCGTGAGTGCCTTGCGCCAGATTGGCGACGCTGTCACCGTGATCAGCGACATGAACCTGCAGATCGCCAGCGCGGCCGAGGAACAAAGCGCAGTGGCTGAAGAGATCAACAGCAATGTGGCGACGATCCGGGATGTGACCGAATCGTTGTCGGAGCAGGCCAATGAGTCGGCGCGGGTCAGCCAGGCGCTGAACCGCCTGGCGAATCAACAGCAGGGGTTGATGGACCAATTCAAAGTGTAATGCCGCGCTGTCGAGGCGCCGGGCTCAAGCCTGGCGCCTGGGCAACTCAATCAACACCTTCAACCCGCCCAGTTCACTCTCCTGCAACTGCAACACCCCGCCCCACACCTCAACGATATCCCGCACGATCCCCAACCCCAGGCCATGGCCGTCGATCTGCTCATCCAGGCGCATACCTCGGCTAAGCACCTTGTCGCGATCGGTCTCGGGTATACCGGGGCCGTCGTCTTCCACTGCCAACAGATAGGCCTGCGCCGTTTCGCTGATGATCAGGCGGACTTCGGCGTCCGCCCATTTACAGGCGTTGTCCAGCAGGTTGCCGAGCAGTTCCAGCAGGTCTTCGCGGTCCCAGGGCAGTTGCAGGCCGGGCGACACCTGGTAGCTCAAGTCCAGGTGTTCACCGTGGATCATGTTGAGCGTGGCCAACAGGCTGGGCAGTTCTTTTTCACAGTCGAATAATGCGCCGGGCAAGGTTTCACCGGCCAGGCGCGCACGGTTGAGTTCACGATTGAGGCGTTGCTGCACTTGCTCAAGCTGCTCGCGCAACAACTTGCTCAGTTGCGGATGGTCCTTGAGCGGCTCGCTGGACGCTGCGCTCAACAACACGGCCAGTGGGGTTTTCAAGGCATGCCCGAGGTTGCCCAAGGCATTGCGTGAACGCTTGAGGCTGTCTTCAGTGTGGGCCAGCAGATGGTTGATCTGCGAGACCAACGGCTCCAGTTCCAGCGGCACTTGGGTATCGAGTTGGGAGCGCTGGCCTTGTTGCAGTTGGGCGATCTGTTCGCGCGCAGTTTCCAACGGGCGCAAGGCGCGACGCACGGTCACTCGTTGCAGGACCAACACCAGTAATAACGCCGCCAGCCCCAGCACCAGGCCGATCTGACGCATCAGGCGAAAGCTTTCCCGCACAGGCGTGTAGTCCTGGGCCACGCTGATGGAAATCGTCTGGCCGAAGCGTTTGTAGTCCGAACGCAATACCAGCAGTTGTTGGCCCTCCGGCCCCAATTGCAGATTGCCTTTGAGGCCGATCTGCGGGAGACGCGGCAGCTCCTGATCCCAAAGCGAACGGGAGCGCCAGTGAATATCGGCAAAATCAATACGAAAGTAATGACCGGAAAACGGCCGTTGATAAGCGGGTGACAAACGCTGCTCATCAAGTTGCATTCCATTGGGCCCACGCACCAGGGCGACCAGCAGGTTCTCGCTGTCGTTGCGCAGCCCCGCCTCCAGGTAGCGCTGCAACCCGGCTTCGAATAACCACAGGCTGGTCTGCGCCAGCACCACGCCAACGACCACCATCACACTGATCAGGCCAAGGCTCAGGCGCCGCTGAATGGACTTCATGCAGGGCTGGCGCCAAACCGGTAACCCTGGCCACGCCGGGTTTCGATCACACTGCGCCCCAACTTGCGGCGCAGATGGTTGACGTGGACTTCCAGCACATTGGAATCGCGCTCGTTCTCGCCGTCATATAAATGCTCAGCCAAGTGGCTTTTCGACAGGATCTGTTGAGGGTGCAGCATGAAGTAACGCAGCAGGCGAAACTCGGCGGCGGTCAGCTGGATTTCGTCGCCGTCTCGCAGCACGCACTGGCGACCTTCATCCAGATGCAGGCCGGCGGCTTGCAAGGTGGGCTGGTTGGCCTGGCCGTGGGAGCGGCGCAACAGCGACTGGATGCGCAGGAATAGCTCTTCAGGATGGAAGGGTTTGGCGAGGTAATCATCCGCGCCGGCCTTGAGCCCTTCGATGCGCTCGGCCCAGGAATCGCGGGCGGTCAGAATCAGCACCGGCGTCACCAAGGACGCCGCACGCCATTGCGCCAATACGTCAAGCCCGGGCAGGCCGGGCAAGCCAAGGTCAAGAATGATCAGGTCATAGGGCTCGCTGCTGCCCTGATAGGCAGCATCACGGCCATCGGCCAGCCAGTCGACGGCATAACCCTGGCGTTGCAGGCCGGCCAGTAACTCATCGGCCAGAGGAACGTTGTCTTCTACCAAAAGCAGGCGCATCAGTCGTCTTCCTTATCTTTGAGCAGCGCTCCAGTGCTCGCGTCGAGTTCGATTTCGCGCACGACTCCTTCCACCGTCAGCAACTCGATTTCGTAGATATAGGGCACCGCGCGGTCCTTGTGCTCTTCAAGCTCGGCATCGAGCAACTTGGCACCGGGGTAGCGTTCGAACGCCGGGCCCAGCAAGTGCTCCAGGGGGGCGATGATGCCCTTCTGGCGCAGACGCAAGGCTTCGTCCGGGCCGAGGTCATGGGCCGTCAAGTGGGAGCTGGCCAATAGCAATACCAACGCCATTGGACTGCCCACACGTAGATTTACCTTCATTGCGTATCCTGCTGTTCCTTGAGGTCACCACGTTAACCGTCGCAACTTAACTGAAACTGAATTGCCACCATGGCAATTTTCATCGATCGACGCCCCCATCGCCAGGCGAGATTTCCTATACTGCCCCGCTTGCTTCAAAAGAGACCGGTATGACAGCCATCCACATCAAGTTTCCCGCCTTGACCCTCAAGGCCGGCCGGCGTGCCCTGGCACGCATTCGCGAACAGGGCCTCAAGCCTGCCGATGTCGGCATCCTACCCGGTGCGGCCGGTGGCCCCAAGGCCTTGGGGATTCAGGGACTGGACCTGGCGCTGTTCGGCGACTGGCTGGCGCGCGCGCCCCGTGAGCGCGCGCTGATCGGCGCCTCCATCGGCTCCTGGCGATTTGCCAGCGCCTGCCTGCCCGACCCGGTACAAGGCTTGCTCGACCTCGGCCGCCTGTACAACGAACAGAGCTTCGCCAAAGGCGTGACCATGGCTGAAGTCACGCAAAGCTGCCAGCGCATGCTCGATGACCTGCTGGCAGGCCGCGATGCGCAGGTGCTGGCTAACCCCCACTATCGCCTGAACATCATGGTGGTCAAAAGCCACGGCCTGCTCGCCGATGACCATCGCGGGCGTCTGGGCCTGGGGTTGACATCGGTGATTGCGGATAACTTGCGCGGTCGCGCGCGGTTGTCACGGCATTTTGAGCGACTGATCATCCACGACCCGCGCCAGGCGCCGCCGGTGCATCCGCTGACGGATTTCCCGTCGCGTTTCCTGGAACTGGAGCTGGGCAACCTGCGCCAGGCATTGCTGGCCTCAGGCTCCATCCCCATGGTGATGCAAGGCGTGCGCGACCTGCCCGGCGCAGGCCAGGGGACCTATCGCGACGGCGGCCTGCTGGACTACCACCTCGACCTGCCCTACCACGGCGACGACATCGTGCTGTACCCGCACTTTACCGACCGGGTCATCCCTGGCTGGTTTGATAAGGGCCTGCCGTGGCGGCGCAGCAACCAGCAGGGTTTGCAGGATGTGTTGCTGCTGGCGCCATCCAGGGACTACCTGGCCCGCCTGCCCCACGGCAAGCTGCCGGACCGCAGCGACTTCAAGCGCTTCATGGGCGACGACCCGAGCCGCAACAGATACTGGCAAACGGCAATGAGCGAAAGCCGGCGATTGGGCGATGAGTTCCTGGAACTGGCCGATAAGGGTGGGCTGGGCGACCGTTTGCAGGCGCTTTGATGAAGGCTCGCCGCGAGCATGCGGCGCCGTTGCCACCCACGCCGTTGATCTACCAGAAACAAGCTGCCCCTCACTATTCATAGGCTCCGACAAGCGGAGACGACGCTATGTGCAAGGCTGTCGCGGTAAAGAAACTTGAACGTATTCCGCGACCACGTGCTCACACGTTTATGGGCGCTATTGCCCAGCAGATATGAAGAGGGAACTGAATCATGGCAAACGTACTGAAAACTTGCGCGCTTACCCTGCTTGTCGGCTTGGCGTCCCAAGGTGCATTCGCAGCACAGGATGACGATTTTGTAGAAGACGCCTCCGCCAAGGGGGTCGCTGAAGTCGAGGCAGGCAAGCTCGCCCTGGAAAAAGGCAGTGCCGCCGATGTCAAAAGTTTTGCAGACATGATGGTCAAGGATCACACGGCAGCGAACGCCAAGCTCAAATCCATCGCAGATGCCAAGAATCTGAAAGTTTCGGACAGTGCAGAGCTTATGGATAAGGCCAAGGCAATGATCCTGGAATTGCGCAGTGCCAAATCCTTCGATCAAGCTTATGCCAACAATCAGGTCAAGGCGCATGAAGCCACGATTGAAATTTTCGAGAAGGAAATTTCCGAGGGCAAAGATGCTGAAATCAAGGCGTTCGCCACCGAAACGCTGCCTAAGCTGAAGTCCCATTTGGAGCATGCCAAGACGTTGTCCAAGGCTCACGACGGTGATGCCAAGTAAAATCATCGGAGCCTCCCAGGGAGGCTCCTCTCCCCTGCTTTGATATGAAGACTCAAAGCAATCACCTATAGGGAAGAGGCCGCGCGAGAAATATCAACTCGCTCCTGTGCCTCGACGAGGGCTTCACACCACCGGCTTGGGCCGAAATACCCTTTATCGTCGGATCAGCGAGGGCACATCGCCAAAACAGGTTAGAATGCCCCCCAATTCGGTCGCCTGGCGTCAGTCGGCAATTGCTGAATGGATGAGCTCAAACACCTCCAGCAACGACCAATCGGTACATTGATCAGTTCTACAGAAACTGACGATCCTCTCAAACCCACGCAACACAAGCCCTACAGGTCACACCGTGGAAATCTTCAAAGAGTTTACTTTCGAATCCGCCCACCGCCTGCCGCACGTGCCGGAAGGCCATAAATGCGGGCGCCTGCACGGGCACTCGTTCAAGGTGGCAATCCATCTGAGCGGCGACCTGGACCCGCATACCGGCTGGATTCGCGACTTTTCGGAGATCAAGGCGATTTTCAAGCCGCTCTACGAACGTCTCGACCACAACTACCTCAATGACATCCCTGGCCTGGAAAACCCTACCAGTGAAGTGCTGGCCAAGTGGATCTGGAACGAGTTGAAACCCCTGTTGCCGGAACTCAGTGCGATCCGCATCCACGAGACATGCACCAGCGGCTGCATCTATCGCGGCGAATAGGCCAGCGATATAAAGAACCACCCTTGCGGTTAATGCCAGTCAGTTAAAGGTGAACGCTATATTTGTGGCGAGGGAGCTTGCTCCCGCTGGACTGCGCAGCAGTCCCATGCTTTGTAAACAAAGAGCGGGGCCGCTTCGCGGCCCAACGGGAGCAAGCTCCCTCGCCACAGGTTACTTTTTAGCCCTTCTCCTTCTTAACTGACTGGCATTAACCCCTGCGGTGGTTTTTTTACGCCCCGCGTAGCACCCCTCAACCGGCAAAACCCTGTGCAGAACGGAGGAGACACCCATGGAGAACACCTGGCTGGCCCAAGCCAAACGCTTGCAGGCGTTGGCGTCCACCGGGCTGCATTTTTGTACCGACGACTTCGAACGCGAGCGTCTGGAAGAGATCGCCGAGATTGCCCACAGCATGCTCGCGCAATTGGGCAATGTGCCGCTGGAACGCATCACGGGTCTGGTGCCGGACTTTGCAAAACGTTATTCCACGCCAATGATCGATGTGCGGGGTGCGGTGATCGAGGGCGAGCGGATTCTATTGGTGAAAGAGCTGACCGATGGCTGCTGGGCATTGCCCGGTGGATATGCCGATATCGGCTTGTCTGCGGCAGAGAACATCATCAAGGAAATTCGCGAAGAGGCCGGCCTGACCGTTACGGCACGGGCACTGTACAGCGTCACCCACAAGGCCAAGGGTCTGTATCGACCGGACGTGCGGGACTTCTACAAGCTGTATTTCCTTTGCGAACGGGTGGATCAACTCGCGCCCGCGGCGGGGTTCGAAACTACGGATGTGGGCTTTTTCAGCCTGGATGACCTGCCGCCCCTGTCTCGTGGGCGCACTATTGAAAGTGACCTTGAGGCGGCTTTTGCGTTTCACCGTGGCGAGACCACGCTGACGCTGTTCGACTGATCCAATTTGTATCACCGCCGCACTGCTTTCGTGCCCGAGTGGGCACCGAGAACATTCCCCACGGCTTTTTACGGCTGTTTGGCGACAAATAATGTGCACGGTGCACAACGCCAACCGTGCGCCCGTCACTGCTGCTGATTTGGCACGCCCGGTGCAACAGGCCTGCGTCACTCATCAGGGAGCAAGGCACATGACGCAGCAGGAACCGGGCAACGATTATCCTCTCAGTGAAGTCCCCTTGCATGCGCGCAAGGGCCTGTCGTCCACCGCCATGGTGCTGCTAGGCTTTACCTTTTTTACCGCGACCATGTTCGCCGGCGGCAAGCTGGGCGTGGCGTTCAGTTTTACCGACATGCTCGGCGTCGTGGCATTGGGTAACCTGTTATTGGGCATTTACGCCGCGGGGCTGGGCTATATCGCCTTCAAGAGCGGCCTGAATTCGGTGCTGATGGGGCGCTTCTGCTTCGGCGAAGTGGGGAGCAAACTCAGCGACCTGATTCTCGGTTTTACCCAGATCGGCTGGTACGCCTGGGGTACGGCAACCGCCGCCGTGGTGCTGGGCAAATATTTCGAATTGAGCCAAGGCAGCGTGTTGGCATTGATGGCGCTATTCGGCTTGGTATTTTGCGCCACCGCGTACGTGGGCTATCGCGGGTTGGAGATTCTGTCCTACATCGCGGTGCCGGCCATGGGCATTCTCCTGTTTCTATCAATGTGGGTCGCCACCGTGAAAGTGGGTGGTTTGAATGGCCTGCTGGCGGTGGTACCGAGTGCAGAGCTGGACCTGTCCACGGCCATCACCCTGGTGTTTGGCACCTTTGTCAGCGGCGCAACCCAGGCCACCAACTGGACCCGGTTCTCGCGTTCGGCCAAGGTTGCGGTGCTGGCCAGCCTGATCGGGTTTTTTGTCGGTAATGGCTTGATGGTATTGATCGGCGCGTACGGCGCCATCGTGTACCAACAGCCCGACGTGGTGGAAGTGTTGCTGCTGCAAGGTTTCGCCACGGCCGCGATGGCGATGTTGCTGCTCAATATCTGGAGCACCCAGGACAACACCATCTACAACTTTGCCGTAGCCGGTTGCAACTTGCTGCGCACCCGGCGTCGCAAGACGGTCACCCTCGCGGGCGCGGTGATCGGCACCCTGCTGGCGTTGCTTGGCATGTACGACATGTTGGTGCCCTATCTGATTCTGCTGGGCACGGCGATACCTCCGATTGGCGGGGTGATCATGGCCGACTTCTTTTACCGTTATCGCGGGCAATACCCGCGTCTGGCCGAGGTGCGCCTGCCTGCTTTCAACTGGCCAGGCTTGATGGCCTATGCGCTCGGTACCGTGCTGGCATTCAACTCACCCTGGGTCGCACCACTGGTGGGCATTGTCGCGGCCTCGCTGACCTACATCGCGCTCACGGCCCTACTACGCGCGCGCGCCCCGTTGGCCGATGCCCCGGCATGAGCCTGACCATCGCCGATGTGCTGGTCCTGCCTGGCCTGGAATCCATGCGCCTGCGCGCCGGGGAGGCCGGCCGCGACAACCGCGTGCGCTGGCCGTATGTCGCGGAGAACAGCGGAATTGCCGAGTGGGTGCTGGGCGGCGAATTGGTGTTCGTCACCGGCATCAATCACCCACGGGATGACGCCAACCTGCTGCAATTGCTCGAGGAGGCCTGCCAGCGCCAGGTGGCGGGCGTGGTGATTCTGACCGGGCCGGCGTACATCCAGGCGATCCCCCAACGTGTGCTGGAGGCCGCTGAAGCTGCCGGTATGCCGCTGATCGAGCAGCCCTACTCATTGAAAATGGTGCTGGTGACCCAGGCGATCGGCTCGGCACTGATACAGTCCGAGCAGTTGGGGCGCTCGCAGCATGACGTGTTGGAGCGACTGCTGGCCGGTGACTACCAGTCCCTGGATTTATTGCTGCATCGGGCCGGGCAGTTGGGCATGCCCCTGGCGGGGCAGTGGCAGGTTGTCCAACTGCAACTGGAAGGCAGTGAGTTGCTGTTTGCCCAAGGGGAGGCAGCGCAGGTAGAGACGCAATTGGCGCGGCAACACGAACATATCGACCGGCAGTTGCGACAGTTTTTGCTGCATTACCCGACCTCGCCGCCAGCATTGGGCCGGGCCGGGCAATGGACGCTGCTGCTACCAGCAATCGACGCCGTCACGGCAATGGCCAATCGTCAGCAGTTGGTCATGTGGCTGAACTCACTGAACGTGAGGCTGGCACCCTTGAAGCTGTTTATCGGCCTGAGTGCGGCGCCACACCCGCTGACACGCCTGGCCCAGGCACAAGATGAAGCACGCCAGGCATTGGCCGCTGCGCGGCGGTTCAGCGAACGCGCCGGCCTCTGCGTGTACGACGAGCTTGGCGTGCTCAAGCTGCTCAGCGGCGTACGAGACCGTGCCCTGCTCGACCAATTCCTCAATGAGCGCCTCGGCCCTCTGCTGCGTCACGACCTGCACCATGGTCCAAACCTGATGCCGACCCTGGAGGCCTGGTTTCACGAGAATGGTAACCTTGTAGCCGCCGCCCAACGCCTGGCCGTGCACCGCAATACCCTGACGCATCGTGTTCAGCGTATCGAAGCCCTGTCCGGGCTGACGCTGGATAACGCTTATGATCGCCTGAACATCGGTATTGCACTGATGATCTGGCGACTGTCTGCCTGATTGTTTTTAGCCAAGAGGAACTTGCCCATGCATATCATCAATGCCCGCCTGCGCAACCGTGAAGGCCTGCACGATCTGCACCTGGAACACGGCCGGATCGCCAGCATCACCCCACAAGCGGCGGCGCCGATTTTATCGCCTGGCGACCTGGATGCCGCCGGTAACCTTGTGACACCGCCCTTCGTCGAACCGCACATACATCTGGACGCAACCCTAACCGCGGGTGAACCGCGCTGGAACATGAGCGGCACCCTGTTTGAAGGCATCGAGTGCTGGGGAGAACGCAAGGCCACCATCACTCAGGAAGACACCAGGACCCGCGCCAAAAAAACCATTCAGACCCTCGCGGCCCATGGCATTCAGCATGTGCGTACCCACGTCGACGTCACCGACCCCGACCTCACTGCCTTGAAAGCCATGCTGGAGGTGCGTGAGGAAACCTCCCACCTGATCGATCTGCAGATCGTTGCCTTTCCCCAAGAAGGCATCGAATCATTCCGCAATGGCCGTGCCTTGATGGAAGAAGCCATTCGCCTGGGCGCCGACGTCATCGGTGGCATCCCGCACTTTGAATACACTCGCGACCAAGGCGTAAGCTCGGTGAAGTTCCTCATGGACCTGGCCGAACGCACCGGCTGCCTGGTGGATGTGCATTGCGATGAAACCGACGACCCGCACTCGCGGTTCCTCGAAGTCCTCGCCGAAGAAGCCCGCAGCCGTGACATGGGCGCTCGCGTCACCGCCAGCCACACCACGGCCATGGGCTCCTACGACAACGCTTACTGCGCCAAACTGTTTCGCCTGCTGGGACACTCCGGTATCAGCTTTGTGTCCTGCCCGACCGAAAGCATCCACCTGCAGGGCCGCTTCGACAGCTTCCCGAAACGGCGCGGCGTCACTCGCGTCAACGAACTGCTCGAAGCCGGTATGAACGTCTGTTTTGGCCAGGATTCCATCGTCGATCCCTGGTACCCCTTGGGTAACGGCAACATCCTGCGTGTACTCGAAGCGGGTTTGCACATTTGCCACATGCTCGGTTACCGCAACCTGCAATCCGCTCTCGACCTGGTCACCGACAACAGCGCCAAGGCCATGGCCCTCGGCGATCGCTACGGACTGGAGCCTGGTCGACCGGCCAACCTGCTGATCCTCTCGGCAGACAGTGACTATGAGGTGATCCGCAGCCAGGGCCTGCCGTTGTACTCGATCCGCCACGGTAAAGTGCTGATGAAACGACAACCGGCGCAGGTGGAGTTTATGCACGCGGCAAACTAGACGATTGAGTCGATGTCCAGTGTGTGAGCTCTCCCCTGCTCATTGAGGATCGGTGGCGGGATACTGGCGACTTGAGGCAAGTCCTGATTTTCCCGATGGGTGAACCAGCGCTTGAGGCTGGATTGCAGGTTGGCGTTGCAAGCTTGTTTGCCGTAGACGTCACGGGCCTCAAGGCGGCGCCAACGCAGGGTTGCCAAGCGCTCGCGGCTGGTGTGCAATCGGTCAATCTCGGCATTCAAGGCATCGTTATGTTCATAGTCGCGATCATTGGCCGGGCGCCGTCGGGCAAGGTCTCGCCGCTTGGCCCGCAACTGCTCGCGCATATCTTCGAAGGCCCGATCCAGCAGTTCGAACTCCCTCGGCGTGACCAGGGGCCCCTGGTTATCCAGTGTTTGCTGCCAGCGCCGTAAGGTGGCCCATGCCGCCGGGATGTAGCTGGCAGTCATGAAGTGCTGATGAGCCTGGAACAGCTGCTTGAGCAGGTTGTCGCGATTGGGCATATCGCCCTGCAGTTGCAATGCGCGATTACAGCCCGCCTCCTGAATGGACGCACAGCTTGGTCTCCATAACACCGAAGAATGCGTGCCGTCCGCAAGCTTGATCGGCATGAAGTGCTGCTGTTCGCCGTGATGCCGGTAAGGGTTGCCTGCGACGCGTACAAGCCCGGCGGCGAAGAGCAAGCCGCCGTGTGCAGGCGCGCTGAACAACGTTATGGCACCTGGAATCCAGAGTTTGGCGGTGGTATTCATCCACGTAGCCGGGACACTCGGCACGGGGTCGTTGTGGTTGACGATACGGTGGTGGACCAGAGCAGAAGCGCCTTCGACGAACTCGCTGTCGGCCGCTCGAGGGGCGCCGTAGGTGTAGAGGAGGATGTCGTAGCTAGGATCAGATACACGACGCAGTCCTTCTGCCAACAACAGGGCAATGGCGCCGCCCAGGCTGTGTCCGCAAATGACTATTCGCTGGTCTTCATAAAACTGGCTGAGGTAGCGCAGCACGAAGTTTCGCATAGCCCGGTAAGCCTGATAAAACCCCAGATGCACCTTACCGACACCTTCGGCAAAGGCCACCTGATGGGCATTCGCGTCGCGCAGAGCATCGGCGGCGCTGACAGTACCCCGCACAGAGATCAGAACGATTTCATCGTGGTGGCAGATAAAAGCCTGAGTGTCAGTGCCAAATTCTTCGTCGTCGAAAAAGTGCAGGATCGAGGGATGCTCCTGGTCCTCCTCGCGAGCTGGATCGTTTTGCGGATACAGCTCGGGATCGAAGGGCAGGATCTCGAAACGCCGGGAGTAAGGAACATCTTCATATACGGGAAAAAAGCGTTGCGTTTGCTCGAGATCAACTCGCCAGGCTTCGTGATACCCCGATAACGTTTCGGCAAACAGATTGCCAACGGTAGGGTTGAACGGGAACGTCACTTTATCAATAGGTTTCTCGGAGGGTTGCTGGCCAAAATCGCAGTAGCTCAAGGCGGACATCAGCGCCAATTGGTATAAGTTCAAGGCACAGAACTGATCCGCAGTGGAAAGCATTGGCCGTAGCGCACGTAAGGGCCGTACTTCCAACACGCTGAACTGATTGGGAAACAAGACAACTCCCGAGGACAGAGGCGGGCCGAATCCAAGGTCGTTCACCATTTTCAATGCATGACGGTGAGGGCTGAAGATCGCAGGAGCGATCGACGGCAAGTGCGCGACATGATTAACCAAATCGCTTACCTCAACGTGATAAAACCGATCCGCCTGCTGCATGGCGGGATTTCCCTGAATACGCTGCCCCTTGGCATCAGAAAACCGTGTTTGTTCGGCGCGGACTTGAATCTCGGTAATCGGCAGCTTGTACGTCAGGCGCGCGCTCAATCGGTAATAGGGCTCTTGTGCCCCGCCATACAGGTCATCGAACCTGAGAACCACAGGACCGCGGTGAACCCCCTGTATATCAGCGAACCCCTCTCCATCTAATTTACCGTTGTACTCACATCCCATACTGTCGTGAACCGTATAGGCAAGCCCGCCGTACGCTTTCCCACTCCCCGTTTCATCCACCAGGCAAAAGCTCACTCGGTGCCCTTTCATTGCACAAGCAGGCATCTTGTCGCTGAAAAAAGCATGCTTCCATGCATCTTGTTTCATCAATTCGCTCCTTGTTGATTGCATGTCGGGTAGACATCACAGGTACGTCCATCCGGCATTTTTACAGGCTTGAACTCCGAGTCGTTGCCGGTGCAATACGCTGCGATATCCTCAAAACTTTTACCTCGGCAGCGCTTCCACCCTCCCGGTACAGCTATCCATCTGTGGTCAAAAGCAGGTAACTCTTCATCAAGAACCGTCAATACCATTCTTAACGTTTTCCCCCGCAACTGATCTCGTTGGGCAACGCCGCCGGCCTTCATCTTTTGCGGCTGACCGGCAGCGTCCAACGAATTGCATTGCAGAATCTTGATGATCGCGTGCATAGGTCCTATCGTGCGGAAATACCACCGGCATTGCCCTCTCAACTCCTGAACACCTTCCTCAGGCATCCCAGGTAGATCACCGCCCAAACGGTCTCGGATACCAACTCCCGCAAAATCCCCACCCACATCCCAATCCTGCTTTCCCCATTTCGCATAAACATCAAATTGCACACTCCTTAATACCGAAGGACACCCCTCAATGGTTTCGCTGAGTGGCAATTCATAGCTCACCCGACTGGCCACGGGCTTGAACTTGGTAAAAAAGACCTTTCGCTCTGGCCTTTTGCCTCGACGGATCGGCAGGGAGCAGGCTGCGCCCGTGGCGGGACGATAATTTGCAGCCGTCTTCAGTTCAAAATCCGCCGGCAGGTCCAGCTCCAGCGTAAAGCTGTCTGTGCTCTTCCCCGCGCACCCCGATAACGCCAGCATCCCCAGCACAATCACCACATGGTTCATCCAGCTAGACATGTTCCGCCCCTTCCCTGCGCCACTGCTCCACCACCCGTTCGTAATGTTCCACCGGGGTCTCGCCTTTCATCGGCTGCCACTGAATCACACTGCTTCGCGTGGCCTCCTCCAACCGGCGCACCACCAGAAATTCGAGCTGTTGCGGTCCACACCATTGCCAGGCGTGCGCCTGCTCCAGTACCTGGGTCAGCCAGATCCTCGGGTCTTGAAACTCCACCAGCGCCGCCAGGTCCTCACTGTGCTCTGCCAGCAGGTAGCGCAAGATGTTGGCATGCAGGATGGCCGCAGCCTGGGGGTTGGGGACCTGCGACCAGGGTGCGGGATCAGGCACCGGATAGTCTCCCGGTGCCGGGTTGTCGCGGCAGCACCACCCGTCGTCGTGCCAATAGCACACACTGGCCAGCGGCCCCAAGAACACTGGCCATTGTTCGGCAGGCAGGTACGTCAAGACGCGAGCCAAGGTACGGTTGTCTTGAAAACGGTAAAGGGCCTGGCGGCCTGGTTCGCCGACCAGCATTCGCTCGCGCCAATGCCGGGTCACGTCGGTCAGATCGTCATTGAGCAAACTGCCCAGCCATCCCCAGTTCGTTTCGGGCTTTTGCAGCAATTGGGTCAAGCCCGGCTCTGCTAAGTCCTCCAGCAGCAGGATCACCGGACCTGTCTTCGCCAGTTCCGCTACCGCCGTTTGACTGTAGAGGGAGCAGTAGCGCGAGAGGTCGCGAACCGCTGAAAGCGCCTGGCACTCTTCGCCGCCCCCTTCGAGAATCAAGCACAGCTGGCGTCCCGCCTGTTGCTGTTGGACCATCCATGGATAAGGCATGCCTTGCATCACGCAGCCCTCCCGGTGAGATCGCATTGGCCTTCACGACAGCGTTCGCATACGGGGCAGTAGTCCGCATCCAGTTGCCGGGCCAAGTCCATAACGCTGCCTTGAACGGCGGAAACCTCGGGGCGATCACCGGAAGGTAAAGCGCTCGTTACCGACGCCCCTGCGACAGTGATGGGACGGCTGCTGAAAATACCGCCCGCTTGAATGACCAGGTGTTCACCCCCAGCCTTGAAACTCAACTGTGTGCCCCCGTCGATCACCAGGCTGGCACCCGCTGTCAGGTGAACCTGTTGTCCGGCCCCGATCACCAGGGTTTGGCCAACCTGAATGTGACTGTCGCCTTGTACCTCCAGGCGGCTGTCATGCCCTACCTGTTGCTCCAGGTCACGCTGGGCGCGCAGATAGATAAGTTCTCCCCCCTGGCGGTCTTCGAGGTGCAATTCGTTGCTGCCTGTGCTCCCCGGGGTGCTGCGGCTGCGTAACACGCTGCGCGTCTTGTGCTGCGGCAAGGGGTAGGCCGGCAAGTGCGACGCATTGGGCAGGCAACCATTGATCAATGGCTGGTCCGGGTCGCCCTCCAGGAAGCTCACCAACACCTCCATGCCGACTCGCGGAATCATCATTGCGCCAAACCCGTCACCGGCCCAACCGGACGCCACACGCACCCAACAACTGCTGTTGTCATCCGTCGGGTCACGACGGTCCCAATGGAAACGCACCTTCACCCGACCATAGGCATCGCAATGCACATCCTCGCCGGCAGGCCCCGTGACAGTGGCGGTCTGACTGCCGTTGATAGTGGGTTTGGGGTGTTTCAGCGGCGGCCTGTGCACTGCACGCCAGGGTGTCGCGGTGAAACGGTTGCGATAGCCCTGAAAGGTATCCGCTTCACTCGTCGCCTCCTCCAGCACCTGCGGTTGATAACCTTCGTGGCGCACCGAGGTGATCAACCACAAGTCGTTGCACACCGGATCGGGATGCTCTTGCAGTTCAAGAAAGTGGCCGCTGCACAGCAGAGGTTGGTCGCTGCGGCCCGAGACCCGACAGCGATCCGCCAGGTGGCGCTCAAGGCCCCGAGTAGCCAGTTGCCTGCCGCGTCCATGGCCGGAAAACCCCGCGGGGTAGTGATAGTCCTCAAGAGAAGACGCTGTTGCAGAGCCCGCTTCCCCTTGCAACTGCAGGGACGGATGCTCGAAGTCGTGATCACGGCGCACCGTTCTTCGACTGCGGGTGTCCAGGCGCACATCGAAACGCTGGATGCCTGGCACTTCAGCCAGCGGATCGTTGGCCGAGTGATATCGCTGCACGGCCAAGCGTCGGAACACGGTCTGGTCGTCACCAAACACCAGCAGATGATTGTTCGCGCTGTGACGGAAGTGATAGTGGATCCCCTCCTCTTCGCACAACCGCTGAATAAAGTGCAGGTCAGTCTCCGCGTATTGCACGCAAAAAACGCGAGGCGGATACACCACAGGCCCCAGTTCGAATACATACGCATCGGCCAGGATGCCGTGCTGCTCAAGCACGGCGGCGATGATCTGCGGCACGCTGCACTGCTGGAAAACCCGCTGGTCGCGACGGTGAGCGAGGCTCGCCAGGCGGGGGGCCAGCGTCAGGTGATAATGGGTGAGCCGGACGCCGGTGTCGCCACGCCCGATCGCATAGACTTGACCGTGGAAGCCTTGATCCACCTCACCTATATGCAGGTACGCCGGTTGATGCAGCAATGCTTCCAGATCCAGGCAGGGGTTTTCGTTGACCAACTGCATATGAATGAAATATGGCTGGTCAATAAATTCGCGGCCCTTGAAAGCAAGCACCTGAAAGTCGGAAGTTACTTCTGGAATAATCAATTTGAAACGTGACGAAACAAACGCGCCAACCATCCGTTGTTACCCGCCGTTAATAAACCCATTCGCTGATTAAAAGCTCTCCCCCGTGAACACTGATTGCCAGCCGAGAAAAAGCGCCTGAACGCCTTGAAGCTTAGCGATTTCAGGGGAAATTCGGCCCTTCAGAAATAAAAAAGAAGTTTCGTACGAGAGTAATGGAAATAACTTTTACAAAATAATTTATATAGCCGTTCAGCACATTATCCAAAAACAGAAAACTCTTACACCTGAACTTTCCAATGCAACTAAACGCTTAGGAAACAGCTGACAACTTCCCAAGTTACCAGCTAGGGTTCTCTGCTTACGGCTGCCGGTGGGCAGCCCCGAACAGACTGACGCTCAACAGTGTTTCCGCCTCTGCGTGCAAACGGACAGGCACCGTGCCGCCCGGCATCACCACGGCCACCTCGCCGGCATCAATCCAGCCCGCGCGCCACGCCGCACAAGCCACGGCACCGGCGCTGGTGCCCGAAGACGCCGTCGGCCCCTCGCCCCGCTCGAACACCCGCGCGATCACCCGATTGCCTGGGGCTCGCGCAGCCCATTGCAAGTTGACACCGGCCGCGCAGGGTTGGCCGCTGCCCCCAGGAGGCGCGAAGGCAATTGCCCGCAGGCGTTCAAATAATACGGGGGCGCCCATCGCCGGGTTTTCCGGCAAGGCCGAGACCTGCTCCACCAACGTCACGCAATGGGGGTTGCCCACTCGCACGAACTGGCTGCAGGCCCATTGCGGGTCGATGGTGGCCAGGGCGGCTACGTGGCTGAACTCACGATGCCCCACCGAGACGGCTTCAACCTCTTTGGCGCCGACTGCTGAAGGCCCGAACGCCGGCTGCCCCAAGGCCAGCCAGAAGCCCTCGCCCCGTTCGTAGATCGCCGGTTCGACATGAGTGACCACCGGGGAGGCTGCATCCGACTTATCGTGATGCACCCGCAGATCACACGCCTGGGCCATCAGGCCCTGATCGGTCAGCGCCTGGGCAAAGATGGTCAACCCGTTGCCACTGCGTTCGGCCAGTGTGCCATCAGTGTTGACGATCAGCAGATCAAACGGTGGAGCCGCTTGAAACGGTCCGACCAGCAAACCATCGCAGCGGTGCGCTTTGGCAGCCGCCGGGCGCGGCATCGTCCCCCAGCCACATTCAGATGCAATGGCCAACGCGGTCCAGGCCAGCCGCGTGCTCACCGCCTGATCGGCGCTGAGTGGCAGGTCGATACCATGGCTGCGCAACTCAGCCGGGCGGACCACCCCATAGATATTGCCGCGCGCGTCGTAGAACTGGGTCATGAGGCGAGCTGCCTGGAAATTTTCATCGGTTCGTCCATACGATTACCTACTGATTGGGCAGCAGCGTATTACAGAATACTCCGGGTGTGGAAAGTGGTCTGGAAGGTGGTAACCCGCTGCAAGAAGCCTGGGGTTCATCAGTCCTCACAGGGATTACGCACCTTCCAGGCCACCTCCTACGCCCGGGATAGTCCTTGTGTGGTCGTCGTCGCCTTGGGCGTTCCATGTTTGTAAAAATAGAATTCGCCCCCCGTAGGTAATCCTGAGGGAACCCGGCTCGCTCGACAGGGCCTGATGTGCAAGGATGTCACGCCGGACATCGTTCGTTGAACGCAAAACCAAGGATTTTTCATGACTGCCATCCCCACCCCTGCGCCCGTGGTTCCCGGGCGGCTGGAGCAAATGTCGACCCGTATCGCTTTTTTCATTGCCGGCTTCGGCATCGCCGCCTGGGCGCCACTGGTGCCGTACGCCAAGGAGCGTGCGCAACTCAATGAAGGTACGCTTGGCCTGTTGCTGTTGTGCCTGGGGGTAGGCTCGATTCTCGCCATGCCGGTGGCGGGCGTACTGGCGTCACGCTTTGGCTGTCGTCGCGTACTCGGCACTGGCACGCTCATGATCTGCCTGGCCTTGCCGATGCTGGCCACCGTCAGTTCGATTCCGTTGCTGATGGCCGGGCTGTTCCTGTTTGGCGCAGGCTTGGGCACAGTGGACTCAACCGTCAACCTTCAAGCGGTCATCGTTGAACGCGCCAGCGGTAAAACCATGATGTCGGGCTTCCATGGTTTGTTCAGCCTGGGCGGTATTGTCGGTGCCGCCGGTGTCTCCGGGCTGCTGGGGCTGGGTTTTTCGCCGCTGCAGGCAACCCTGGTAGTGATCGTCATCATGGTACTGGCCTTGCTCAAGGCCGGACCGCATTTGTTGCCCTATGGCAGTGAAAGCTCCGGGCCGGCGTTTGCCGTTCCCCACGGGGTGGTGCTGTTTATCGGCTGTTTGTGTTTTGTCGTTTTTCTCGCCGAAGGCGCCGTGCTCGACTGGAGCGCAGTGTTTCTCAGTGCGGAGCGCGGCCTGGACGAAGCCTACGCGGGTCTTGGCTATGCGGCATTTGCCCTGACGATGACTGCCGGACGCTTGACCGGTGACGCGATCGTGCGTCGCCTGGGAGCTACCCGGGTGATCGTGATCGGCGGCTCGCTGGCGGCCGCCGGCGTGTTCCTCGCGACGCTGTCTCCGGCATGGGAAATGGCCCTGTTGGGTTATGCGCTCGTTGGCGCCGGCTGCTCGAATATCGTTCCGGTGCTGTATACCGCCGTCGGCAAGCAAAACGTCATGCCGGAGCACATTGCCGTGCCTGCAATTACCACGCTGGGATACGCGGGTATATTGGCGGGGCCTGCCGTGATCGGGTTCATCGCCCACGGCAGCAGCCTGGCGACTGCCTTTCTGTTGATCGGCGGGTTGCTGGCAGCAGTGGCGGCCAGCGGCAAGATACTGCGGGTTTAACGCGACAGCAGGCGGGGGCGGCTTGGGCCGTTGAATGCGCTCATGCACGCCCTTCAGTTGCCCTTTTCCTTCCGGTCATTTTCCAGCCATCGATCAATGCTGTAGTTCTTCAGCCATCCCTCACTGTTGTGGCTGCCAAAAAGGCTGGTTCCATTGGCTTTGCTACTCTCCAGTGACGCCAGCAAGCCAGGCCGCTCAACCAGATTCCTGGCCAGATACACCTGCTGTTCGCTGTATTTTTTCCTGGGGAATCCAGTGGCCGCGTCCCGTACAACCTCACCTGTTTTGTCGGTTTCGTCAGGGTCCTTGCTCATCTCGAGCAGCTTGTCGGTCTTCACATATCGGTGTTTTTCAAAAAAGAAACTGTAGTCTTCCGATGTATCGCGTAGCTCGTCGAACATTCCCCTGAATGCCTTGACCACCTCTGCGTCGGTTTTCGAATGATAGGGATCCACGCTCTGCGTGTTCGGGTGGGTATTGCCGACCATTGAATCAGCAGCCCTGGAAAGGCTGTCGAGGGTGATAAAACCACCATTGGCGATGATCGCCTCATTCAGTCTGGGACGGTTGAGTATCTCTCGGGCCAACAGGATCGTGCGTTCGGCTATATCGCTCTGGTTCGGTTCTTCGCTGGCGATCTGCTGCAATGAACGCTGGGTCAGTTTTCCATCCTTCTTGAACGCGCCCAACATGGAAAATTCGTTTTTCAGGGCAGTTGCCAACAGATGATCGGCCGAGTTGACATAGGGGTTTACGGCAGTGGTCATTCGCCCGAAGGTATTTTGGCCGTCACCATGCGGACCCGCACCGCCCCTGGTGTTTCTGAAAAAATGATTGGAAGACAGGCCTGGCGCAGAAGATGTTCCGAGCGACTGGGCATCCACGCCCGTCGTAGGCGCGCCCCATGCAAAAGGCAGCCTGCGGCCTGGATTATTGATCCCGTCAGTCATGCTTCATACCCACCTTATTTAGATTCCGTAACCTGAGCCCGATTGCCCGACCGCCTCAAACACCTTGAGCGCCGGCGCTGCATACGCATGGTTTGTGTGGTTACGCGAAAATAATGGTTCCGCAAAACAACCGCTCATGGCCCGGAATATCCCCAGTAAAACTTGAGCATTTGTAACCACTCAATCCGTCCGCGTGTCGGCCCCCGAGGGCGTCTTCACATCGAAAACAGCTAGCGCTCCCGGCAGAACAATTTGCTCCAGAGCGTTGCGAAGGCTGACGGTGCAGAACGGGGCGCCGGCTCATCCCCAGACGCTCGGGCGCCTCTGTCGAAGTCCTCGGCGGTAGGCGCTTTGAAGCTGTTCTTGGGCGAGGAATTGAGATTGAGAGCCCGTGCTTTCACGCTCTGTTGAGCGGCGGCCTCATCGGCTGTTGCCGGCAGTGTCGAAGCGCTGTAACGCGAATGGCGAGGTTCAAGTGATGTCGAGTTCATGTGCCACGGCCTGACTCAATAGATGAGGACATCCACGGGTAACCAACCACCGGTGGATGTCCTCTGCATGGTGATCCTAGTGAAAGATTTCTGCGTATTTGAACGATGCGTTCCGCACAGATCTAGCCCAGCACCTTCAGCAACGTTTGCAACTCGCGACGGGAGATCATGTCATCACGCTTCGACTGGAAAAGGCTATCCATCGCCGCCTTGAGTTCCGGACGCGCCATGAGTTCTTTTGCCAAATGGATGAGTGCGTCCTGGGAAGCATTGCCCGTCGGCTGTTGCATCGCCAACTGGTCCAGCTTGCCGAGCTTGATCGAACGGGGAAAATAGCCGGTCGCCAACTTACCGAATTGATCGAGCAGCTCCTGGGCAAGTTGCTTATCGCTGTGAAGCTTCAGGGGATTGTCGGAGCGGATAAAGCTCTTGATGTCGGCTTTGGTTAAATGACCGTCCTCGATGCCGGTCTTGCCATTTCGATCGAGGGCCGCCAACAGGCCAGGATGCTGCAGCAAGTCTCGCGCCAGGCGAATATTCGCGTCTTTGACCGAATCACCGGTCAACGCTTGATTGGCCATTGCGCGCACACCGTCGGCCGTTACGCGCTGCAAAGGCGGCATCTTGAACGCGTGGTAATTATCCAGCAGTTGTTGGGCCAGGGCCGAGGGCTGAGCCGGATTGGGACGCGGCACAGGGCCTGGGTTCGGTCGTGCGCCCACAGGCAGCGGGCGCTGAGGTGGGCGTGAAGAATGACAATGGCCCGGGAAAGGTTTTTGCGCAGGTGGATCAAATACAGGCCCGCAATGCCCCCCCATTGGCGCGTAGTTCATGCCCTCCGGGTGTCGGGGACTGGATGACGTGCCGGGTCGCTGGGTGCCGGGGCCGGCACGTTCGTGGTCAACCTGCCCGGGTGAGCGAACGACTGTCTGATTGAATGCGGGGATCGACATAAGGTTCTCCAGTGCTGTGTATTGAGCGTCTTGCCTCACCGCAATCGTCAATCGCAAGCAGGCCATCTTGTGTGGCAGCAGTGCGGATATCGGTTCCTCACCGCGTTGAAGAATTCCACTCGGCGGTAGGAAGAACCTCTCGGTAGAAAAGGCGCACAACGAAAATCGCCGCCGCCCCTGTGCAGGGGAGGCGGCGATTTTTCGCTCAATTCAGGTCTAGAACCCGACGCTGGCCTGCACGAAGAAGGTACGAGGCTCGCCCAGGTACAACCCGGCATTATTGTCGCTGGAGCGCGTGTAGTGTTGCTGGTCGAAGATGTTTTTCACGCCGACACCCAACTTCAGGTTGGACAATTGCTCACCGAAGTCATACCCGCTGCGCACGTTGACCGAGACATAACCCGGGATATCACCGTACTGGCCATCGGCTGTGCCCTGGGTGATGTATGTGGTGCCAGTACCGGGTGCGCGTTGGCCGGACTGGGCGTAGATATCCAGGTTGTGAGTCCAGTGGTTGATGTCGTAACGCAGGCCCAGGGTTGCCACTTCACGGGAGTACAGCGGCAGATCACGGCCTTTGAAGGGCACGTCACCTTCGGAGGTAGCCTTGGTGAAAGTGAAGCCGGCGTTGGCGGTCAGGCCGTCCAGGCGCGCATCCAGGTTGGACAGGTCGTAGTGGGCCGACGCCTCGATACCGGTGTGCTTGGTGGCGCCGAGGTTGGTCCAGCCCACGTCGTTGCTGACGTATTGCAACTCATCCGAAAAGTCGATGTAGAACAGCGTCACTTCGCCACCCCACACGCTGTCGTTGTAGCGCGTGCCGACCTCGTAGGTCTTGGCTTTTTCCGGGTTCAGGCCGTTGGCGGTCTGGTTGCCGGTCCCCCCCTGGCCCAGTTGAAAGTACTGCAGGCTGCCGAATGAGGTTTCGTAGTTGGCGAACAGTTTCCAGGCATCGGAGACGTGGTACATCACGCTCAGGGCCGGCAACGGCTCGTTGTTGTGGATCTCGCGGCGTTTTTCCTCGGTACGCTTGCCGTTAAGGGCGACAACCGGGCGGTCGTGCCATTCGGTGCGGATGTCTTCGAAGCGAATGCCCGGGGTGATGGTCCACTTGCCGATATCGATTTTGTTATCGATATAAAACGCATTGGCCTCGGTGCCGCCGGTGCGGTCCTGATAGACATGTCCGTCACTTTGGCCGCCTGGCGTCGGCACATTGTTGACCAGGTTGAGACTGGTCGCCTGCTCGTGCATGCCTTCCTTGAGGTAACGGTAACCCAGGCTGACTTCCTGGGTGCTCGGGCCTACGTCGAAGACATGGGACACCCGTGGTTCGATGCCGAAGGTGTAGTAGGTACGCGGATAGGAGCCGAGGGTCTTCAGGTCGCGGTTGGCGATGTTGCTGCCACGGAAACTGTCCGAGTAGTAGGTCAACACTTCCGCCTGGGTACGGTCGTCGATCTGACGGATGTATTTGAAGGACACATCCTTGCGCCGCCCGCTGAAATTGTCCCAGTCACGTACCGATTGATACGGGTTGGCATCGAACTGCTTCTGGGTCAAGCCACCGGGCATATCGGCGCTGGCGTCGTAGTAATGGAAACTCAGCGAGAAGTCGTCTTGATCGGTCGGCGCCCAGTGGGTCTTGAAGATCACATCATCGATATCGTTGGAGTTATTACTGTTGCGATAGCCGTCGCCCTTGACGCCTGAGTACAGCAATGCCGCGCCGATGCCGTTGTCTGCCGTGCCGCCGACGAAAGCATTTTCGATGTGTTTCCAGCCGCCATGGGCCGAGGTTTCCAGGGTGGTACCGACGTCACCGGAGAACTTCTCGGGAATGGCGCGGGTTACGAAGTTGATCACGCCGCCAACGTTTTGCGGCCCATACCGCACGGAGCCGGCGCCGCGCACAACGTCGATGCTGTCTAGGTTGCCCGAGGAAATCGGCGCCATCGATAACTGCGGCTGCCCGTATGGGGCAAACGCTGCCGGAACGCCGTCGATCAGTACGGTGGAGCGTGGCGACAGGCGCGAAGTCAGACCGCGCACACCAACGTTGAGGGAAATATCACTGCCGCCGGTACCATTGGCTTCCTGCACCTGTACGCCAGGGATGCGACGCAGCACGTCACCAACGTTCATGGCGCCCTGCTCCACCATGGCTTCGCGACGCACGACCGTGCGTGCGCCCGGGTGGTTCTGCACCACTTCAGCATTGGCATCACCCAGCCAGTCGCCGACTACCTTGATATCGGTAACACCCAGTTCAACCGGGGAACCGGCTTCACCGGTGCCGCTGCTCACTGGGTGCAAGGTCACGGAACCGGCGTCGATCTGGTAATCCAGGCCGCTGCCCTGCAGCAATTGGCGCAGGGCTTGTTCCGGCGAAAGGTTGCCGTCAATGGCAGGTGCTTGTTTACCCGCGACCATGTCGGGGCTGAAGAACACTTGCAGGGAAGTCTGCCGGCCCAATTGGCTCAGCGCCGCGCCCAGAGGCTGGGCGCGGATGTGGATACCGTCGGCGGCGTAGGCTGCAGGCAGCGCGGCGCTGACCGCAAGCGCCAAGGCGAGAGGTGCCCAGCAGGAAATTTTATTTTTGTTCACGGCAAGTTTTTTCACGTCGAACCTAGTCCTGTGATCGCAAGAGTGCGCATCCGTTAATGCAAACCAGTTGCAGTTGCAGAAGAAGACGAAGAACTCGAAAAAAACCTGAATGTCAGCGCGAAATAATTTCCTGACTACCATCCGGCAGAACGCGCACCGCCACCGGCAAGATATGCGGCAGGGCTTTGAGCAGGGCGTCGGTGTCGCTGGATTTGAACACGCTGCTCAAGCGCAGGTTGCCAACTGCTGCTGTGCCAACCCGCAAGGGCCGCTCGCGGTAACGCGATACCTCCCGCGCTACATCACTCAGTGGGGCGTTGTTGAACACCAGCTTCCCACTGCGCCAGGCCGTCAGTTCATCGGGGTTCACCGCATAGGCAGTGGAGACTTGCCCCAAGGCATCGACATGGGTGCCGCGGCCCGCCGTCAGCGTCACGATCTGATCCGAAGCGCGCCCTTGTACCTTGACCGTACCGGCCTCGACTACGACGCGGGTCTGGTCGTCATCACGGCGTACATCGAAACGTGTGCCGGTGACGCTCACCTGCCCTGCCCCGGCCGCCACCACAAACGGGCGGCTGGTGTCATGTTCAACGCTGAACATCGCTTCGCCCTGCTTGAGTTCCACAGCGCGCCGGCCTTTTTCATAATGCACCGCAACCACGCTGCGGCTGTTCAGGTCCATCATTGAACCGTCGGGCAAGGCCACCTGCCGGTGCTCGCCCACGTGTGTGCTGAACTCGGCGCTGTAAGGCTTTGGATGATCAAGTCCGCTGAACAGGCCCAATCCCAAGGCGACCGCCACCACACTCGCGGCCGCCGCGTAACGCAAGACGGCGCGATGCTTGGGCCGCTTCACCGGGGTCTCGCATAGCGCCTGCAAGCGCGCCTTGGGCAACAAGTCCGTAGCGTTCCACACCCCTTGCAGCACATCGAATTCGTATTGGTGCTCGGGCCGCTGCGCACGCCACGCATCGAAACATTGGCGCTCTTCGTCGCTCAGCTCGGCGTCTTGCAGGCGTACGAACCATTGCGCGGCTTCGTCGCGAGCACGGCTATCCATCGTGGAAGATCCTGTTTCAAAACGGGTCATGGGGCCATCGCATCCAGGCGGTCACGCAGATGCCGCAGGGTGCGGATCATATACTTTTCCACCATGTTTTTAGACAACCCCAGGCGGTCCGCGATTTCCTGCTGAGTCAGGCCCTCGATTTTCTGCCAGATGAAAATCCTGCGGCAGTTGAGCGGCAACTCGGCCAAGGCCCGCTCGACGGAGTCCGCCAACTGGATCGCGTGCACGTAATGCTCCGGGTCTCCATTGTGGGACGAGCGCTGATCAACGGCATCCAGAGCCAAAGCCTCGCGACGGTCCTCGCGGCGATAGGCGTCCACTGCGATGTTGCGCGCCGTTTGATGCAGATAGGCACGCGGCTGCTCAACCTCTGTGGAACTCGACTCAAGCACCCGAACAAAGGTGTCGTGAGCCAGGTCTTCGGCCTGCTGACGATTTCTCAGGCGACGTGTCCAGGTGCCGATCAACTCTTCGTAGTGCTCGAAAAAGCCTGTTCTGCGGGGCGGCTGGGGAATCATCGCGTGAGCACTGGGAAGGCGGGGCGTGAATAATAATGCTTCCTATTAAGCAGGGCAATTGCCTGCCATCGTTCAGGTTAAAGCTGAACTTGTAGGCCGCAGCCCCTGTCCTCAGAAAGGACTCTCTTAGAACGGTGGGTGGGCAATGCAGATTTCCTTGCAGCAACAGGTGGCCCTGGTCACCGGCGCCAGCTCCGGGATCGGTGCCGGTGCGGCCAAAGCCCTGGCCGAAGCCGGTGCGGCCGTAGTGCTCAATTACAACTCCCAGGCCGCGCCCGCTGAAGCGTTGGCGGCGCAGATCAACGCCGACGGCGGCCGAGCGATTGCTATCGGCGGCGACGTATCCAAAGAGGCCGATGTCGAACGCCTGTTCGCCCAAACGCTCGACGCCTTCGGCCACCTCGACATCCTTGTCGCTAACTCCGGCCTGCAAAAAGACGCCAACCTGGTGGACATGACCCTCGAGGACTGGAATACCGTGATCGGCGTCAACCTCACCGGCCAGTTCCTGTGTGCCCGTGCGGCCGTGCGTATTTTCAATCAACAGGGCGTGCGCGACGGCGTTTCGCGAGCCGCCGGCAAAATCATCCACATGAGTTCGGTGCATCAGGTGATCCCCTGGGCCGGCCACGTGAATTACGCGGCGTCCAAGGGCGGCGTGGAGATGCTGATGCGCACCCTCGCCCAGGAAGTCAGTGAGCAACGCATCCGCATCAACGGCATTGCACCGGGAGCGATTCGTACGGCGATCAATCGTGCGGCCACCGAAGGCGCGGCTGAGAAAGAACTGCTCAAGCTGATTCCCTACGGGAGGGTCGGCGACGTGGAGGACGTGGCCAACGCGGTGGTCTGGCTGGCCAGTGATGCTTCGGACTATGTGGTCGGCAGCACCCTGTTCATTGATGGCGGCATGAGCCTTTATCCGGAGTTTCGCGGCAATGGTTGATTTCAAGAACGAACCTCAAAGTGCCATCGACGCCCACGGCATCATTGGCGATATGCGCAGCGCCGCACTGGTCAACGACAAGGGCAGCATCGATTTTTTCTGCTGGCCGGAGTTCGACAGCCCGTCGATCTTTTGCTCGCTGCTGGGTACGCCCGAGGCGGGTGCTTTTCAGCTCACCCCGGACTTGCCCGACGCCCGCCGCGAACAAATCTACCTGCCCGATACCAACGTATTGCAGACCCGCTGGCTCAGCGACGAAGCCGTGGTGGAGATCACCGATATGCTGGCCGTCAGTGAAGACGTCGACGACTTGCCGCTGCTGATTCGCCGAGTGCGAGTGGTCAGCGGCAAGGCCACGATCCACCTGCGCTGCGCCGTGCGCCATGACTATGCCAGGACGCCAACACACGCCAGCGCCGACGATGGCAGCGTGCTGTTTGCCGCCGACGGCCAGCCTGGCCTGCGTCTGGTCGGCAGCCATCCGTTGACACTCGATGACCATTCGGCGGTCGCCCGGTTTACCCTGAACCAGGAACAAGGCGCCGAATTCGTACTGGGCGCTGCAGACGATCCGCGCGTCACCAATGCCTGTACCGACCTGTACCTGGAGCGCACCTTGAAGTTCTGGCGCGGCTGGATTGCCCAGTCCAATTACCGGGGGCGCTGGCGCGAAATGGTCAACCGCTCGGCCTTGGCGTTGAAGCTTCTGACCTCACGCAAGCACGGCGCAATCATTGCCGCCGCCACCTTTGGCCTGCCGGAAACACCGGGCGGCGAACGTAACTGGGATTACCGCTACACCTGGATCCGGGATGCCTCGTTCACTGTCTACGCCTTCATGCGCCTGGGCTTTGTCGAGGAAGCCAACGCCTACATGCGCTGGCTCAAGGGCCGGGTCAGTGACTGCTGCAGCCAACCGACCAAAATCAATATCCTCTATGGCATCGACGGCCGCCAGGAGTTGCCCGAGGTCGAGCTGGATCACCTGGATGGCCATGGCGGCGCCAAGCCGGTACGGGTCGGCAACGAAGCGTTCGATCAGATCCAGCTGGATATCTACGGCGAATTGATGGATGCGGTGTACCTGGTCAACAAATACGGTGAGGCCATTTCCCACGAAGGTTGGAAACACACGGTGGAAGTGGCCGACCAGGTGTGTGAAATCTGGAATCAGAAGGACGTCGGTATCTGGGAAATGCGCGGTGAGCAACATCACTTTCTGCATTCACGGCTGATGTGCTGGGTGGCCTTGGACCGCGCGATCCGCCTGGCCTCCAAACGCTCGCTGCCCGCCCCGTTCGCCCGCTGGGACCAGACCCGCCAGGCGATCTATGCCGACATCTGGAGTAACTTCTGGAACGAGGAGCGCGGGCATTTTGTGCAGCACATCGGCAGCACGGCGCTGGACGGCTCAATGCTGTTGATGCCCTTGGTGCGCTTCGTTGCCGCCACCGACCCGCGCTGGTTGTCGACCCTGGAAGCGATCCAGAAAAGCCTGGTACGCGACGGCATGGTGTACCGCTATCGTAACGACGACAGCCAGATTGACGGCCTGCAAGGCACCGAAGGTGCGTTTGCCGCGTGCTCGTTCTGGTATGTCGAATGCCTGGCCCGTGCCGGGCAGGTGGACAAGGCCCATCTGGAGTTCGAGCAATTGCTGCGCTACGCCAACCCGCTGGGTTTGTATGCCGAAGAGTTTGACAGCCAGGCCCGGCATTTGGGTAACACCCCACAGGCGTTGAGCCATTTGGCGCTGATCAGTGCGGCGACGTTTTTGGATCGTAAGCTCAGCGGAGAGAAAACCGTCTGGCAGCCCTGACGTTTCGTCTAGAGTCTGAGGGCCCTAGGCCCCCATCAGAGCCCATTCATCGGAGCCCACTATGACTACGACCGCCCCGCTGCTTTCTGTGCGCACACCCATGCTCGATGTGGCCTATGAAGCCCACGGCGACGAAGATGGCGAGCCGGTAATCCTGCTGCATGGCTTCCCCTACGACCCTCGCGGCTATGATGAAATTGCACCGCCATTAGCCGAGCGCGGCTACCGGGTGCTGGTGCCGTACCTGCGTGGTTATGGTCCGACGCGGTTTATCCACGATCAGGTGATGCGCTCCGGGCAGCAGGCGGCGTTGGCCAAGGATCTGCTGGATTTCATGGATGCGTTGTCTATCCCGCGAGCGACATTGGCAGGCTACGACTGGGGCGGCCGCGCGGCGTGTATTGTCGCGGCGCTGTGGCCCGAACGCGTGCGCGGTTTGGTGACGGGGGATGGTTACAACATCCAGAACATCGCCCGTTCGCTCACACCGCGTGCGCCGCAGACCGAACATCGGTTGTGGTACCAGTTCTATTTTCACACCCAGCGTGGCGTGGACGGTTTGACCGCCAATCGCCACGCACTGTGCGAACTGCTGTGGCGGCTGTGGTCGCCGACGTGGACTCAAGGGCCGAGCCTCTACGACAAGACCGCGCCGTCGTTTGATAACCCGGATTTTGTCGAGGTGGTGATTCATTCCTACCGCCACCGTTTCATGTATGCACCTGGTGACCCGGCGCTGGAATCCATCGAGCAGGCGCTCGCGCTGCAACCGTCGATCTCGGTGCCCAGTATTTCACTGTGCGGTGCCGATGATGGTGTAGGGCCTGCTCCGGTGGAAGATGACGATGTGGAGCACTTCAGCGCTTTTTACCGGCGTGAAGTCTTGCCCGGCGTGGGCCACAATATTCCACAGGAAGCACCGCAAGCGACCCTGGCTGCCTTGCTGGAATTGCTCGCTTACGACACCGGCGAAAAACGCTCGCGGTAAGCCTGCGGCGTCACCGACAGCGCCCGTAGAAAACTGCGACGCAGGGTTTCTTCACAGCCGAACCCGCATTGCACGGCAATGCGTTTGATGGGCGTCGTACTGTCGGCCAATTGCCGGCGAGCGGCCTCCACCCGGATCAATTCGACCGCCCGCGCCGGGGTTTGCCCGGTTTCAGCGCGGTAATGGCGGACAAAACTGCGTTCGCTCATACACGCCTTGGCGGCCAGGGTTGAAAGGTTGAGGTCCAGGTTCAGGTTTTCTGCGATCCAGGCGTGCAACTCGGCAAAACGGCTATCGCCCTTTTGCAACGACAGCGCCACGCTGAACTGCGATTGCCCGCCTGGGCGCTTGAGGAAAACCACGAGGTGCCGCGCAACCTCCAGGGCAACGGCGCGGCCCAGGTCTTCCTCCACCAGGGCCAGGCACAAGTCGATACCGGCCGTCACACCGGCGGAGGTCCATACGGAGCCCTGCTGGATGAAAATCGGATTGGCCTCCACGGTCAGCGCAGGAAACTTGCGTGCCAGTTCTTCGCAGCGGGTCCAATGCGTGGCCACGCGGCAGCCGTCGAGCAAGCCGCTGGCGGCCAGCAGAAAGGCGCCGGTACATACCGAGGCCATGCGTCGGGTGTGCCGGGCTTTTTCGCGTACCCAGTCGACCAGAACCGGGTCTTCAGCAGCACCATAAACGCCCCAGCCACCGGCAATCACCAAGGTGTCGCCGGGCCTGTCGGCGGGCGGCAGCGGTTCGGCCAGCAATGCCAGGCCGGCGGAGGTCTTGACCGGCGCCGCCTGGGCAGCGATCACCGACACCGCGTAGGGCAGCGGCAAGCCGCGCTGACGGGCAAGGTCGTTGGTAGAGGCAAACACTTGCAACGGCCCGGTGACGTCGAGCACTTGTGCATTATCGAAAGCGAGCACGTGGATGATTCGAGGCATGATTGGCGTGATCTGTGGCTTTAATGGCGTATACGCCAGAGCCTAGGCCTCTAGAGTGAAGCCGTCCACCCCTTCTTCTGGAGCTTCATCCATGACTTTGCAGATCGGCTTTCTGTTGTTCCCCGGCATCCAGCAACTGGACCTGACCGGTCCCTATGACGTGCTGGGCTCACTGCCGGATGTGAAGCTGCACCTGGTATGGAAAGACCTGGCGCCGGTCACTTCCAGCACCGGCCTGGTGTTCACGCCGACCATGACCTATGCCGATTGCCCGCGCCTGGATGTGATTTGCGTGCCCGGCGGTGCAGGCGTGGGCGCGTTGATGGAAGACCCGCAGACCCTGGACTTTCTCAAGGAGCAGGCGCAAACGGCGCGCTACGTGACGTCGGTGTGCACCGGCTCGCTGGTGCTCGGCGCGGCGGGTCTGCTGCGCGGACGCAAAGCCACCACCCACTGGGCTTATCACGATTTACTCGCGCCGCTCGGCGCAATCCCGGTGCAGGCACGTGTGGTGCGTGACGGCAATTTGCTGACCGGAGGTGGCATCACTGCCGGGATCGACTTTGCCCTGACCCTGGCCGCCGAGTTGTACAGCGAAGCCGCCGCACAGTTGGTCCAGTTGCAGATTGAATACGCACCGGCGCCGCCGTTCGACTCCGGCAGCCCCGACACCGCGCCCCAGCATGTGCTGGAAGAAGCGCAGAAACGCACGGTGGAGTCGCGTCGGGTGCGTGGTGAAATTGTGGCCCGGGCAGCCGCGCGTTTGAGCTGATGCAACTGCTCAGGCTGGGCGTGACATCACCGCCAACCGCGCAGCCAAGAGCATCAGTACCGTCGCCAGGCCCCACTTCTGGAGCCTGGCGCTCTGGCTGGTCCCGGCAAAAAATCGGCTGAGCGCACCGCCAAAAATCCCCAGCAATACATGAAACACGCCCGCGATCAGGGTCAGGACGCCTCCCAGCACCAACAATTGGATCGCGATGGAGCCTGCCTCGGGCCTGACGAACTGGGGCAGGAACACCATGAAAAACAGCAGCGCCTTGGGATTGAGCAAACTGTTGAGCATGGCCTGCAGGAACACTTGCCCCAAACGCACACGACAAACCTGGGCCACGTCCAGACCGGCATTTTTTTGCAACGTCTTGTACGCCAGCCACAACAAATAGATCACCCCGGCGTAGCGAATCAAATCAAACGACGGCGGCCAGCTCGCCACCAACGCGGTCAGGCCGGTGGCGGTCAATACCGTCAACAGCACATCCGCTACGCAGATCCCCAGGCTCGAAGCCACGCCACCGCGCCAGCCATGACTCACACCATGACTGATAACAAACGCCATGTTCGGCCCCGGTGACAACAGCAACAGCAAAACAGCGCCTGAGAAAACCGCCAGGGTTGCCACGTCGATCATGTTCACGCCATCCAGCCAGGAAAGCCCTCAGATTAATCGGCGGGTCTTGCGCCCACAAAAAATTGTGCTGGATACATTTCAGCAATGCCGGCAGCGGGTTCAACGCGCCCTGCTACCTCTTGCCCCTTTTCCTACCTCTGCTTGAAAAAGGTTTTTCACTCGAACAGGAAAACTCCCACATTTGTTTCTACACTCAAAATCAAACCCGTCCATGAAGTGCCAGGACAAGGAAAGCCAAAAAAATGACGCATAATAATTATTTACAAGTTGAAATTTGTATCTACACTGAAAAAGTCAAGTTATTGACTAATTCAAAAAAATAAAACATCCTGCATCAACTGCCCCCACCGATCTCCTTCATTTGGATGGTTCCACGTGAATGAATGGTTGCGTTTTACCCAGAAGTAGCCGTCGTTCGACTTGCCCTGATAAGCAGCCACTGCCTGTCGGATCAAACCCTCGAACGAGCTTGGAGTGCGATGAGGGATGTTTTTATGCGCGAGAAGTCGTCGGTCGATAGCCTGTTTCTGACCCGTGCGGGCTTTGTTGAGTTTTTTGTCGTTTTCGTCAAATTGATCCACGGCCTCACTGCGATCTTACCGCCTCTGATCCTGGTGCTTTTCATCGACCCGCTGGCCCATGAAATGCGTTCCCACTTCCTCGGCCTGCTGCTGTTTTTCGCGATCCTGACCATTATTTTGTTTCAAGCCCTGGGGATCTATTCCGAGGAGCTTTTCAGTAATCGCCTGCGCCTGCGCAGCAACATCGTGGCGTGGTCCGCAGCGTTCTGCATCTTGCTGTTCATGTACCAGATCCTGCAGTTCTTCCCACAATTGACCCCACGCAACCTGGTGGTCTGGTACGTCGCCAGCCTGGGCTTGTTCTGTGTGGAGCGCCTGGGGGTGCTGCGTCTGTATCGCAACCTGATGCGCAAGGGTAAATACCTGCAACGCACGGTGATCCTGGGCTTCACCGACACCGCCGTGCATGTTGCCGACCACCTGCAGCGCAACGGCGATATCCGCTCGGGCCTGATCGGTTTTATCGACGACCGCACCGAGCGCATTCCCAAGGAACTCAGCAGACTGCCGCTGCTTGGCAACACCCGCGACCTCGAAAAACTGATCCGCGCCGAGCAGGTCAACCAAGTGATGATCTGCCTGCCCTGGGCCGCCGAGCAACGTATTCACGGGCTGGTCAATCGCCTGCGGCAGATGTCGGTGAACGTGATGCTGGTACCGGACATGGCCGCCCTGCGCTACGGCCACAGCCGCATCACCGACGTAGGCGGCATCCTGATGTTCAACACCTCGCAATTGCCGTTGCGCGGGTGGTCGCCGTTTATCAAACGCTGTGAAGATTTGCTGCTGGCCAGCCTGGCACTGGTGGCGTTGTCGCCGGTGATGCTGGTAACAGCCATTGCGATCAAGCTCGATTCCAAGGGCCCGGTGCTGTTCCGTCAGAACCGCTATGGCTACAACGACAATGAGATCCGCGTGTTCAAGTTCCGCTCGATGTTCACCGACCAGAGCGACTTCACGGCGGAGCAGCAGACCACCCGCGAAGACCCGCGTATCACCCGGGTCGGCCGCATCATTCGCAAAACCAGCATCGACGAACTGCCGCAGTTGTTCAATGTACTGCTGGGCAATATGTCCATGGTCGGTCCGCGCCCGCATGCCACGGCGACTAAAGCGGCGGGCATTCCGTTTGAAGTGGCGGTGAGCGAATACAGTTCGCGGCATCGGGTCAAGCCGGGCATCACCGGCTGGGCGCAGATCAATGGCTACCGGGGTGAGACCGATACCCTGGTCAAAATCCAGAAGCGTGTCGAATACGACCTGGAGTACATCTCCAAATGGTCGGTGTGGTTTGACCTGTACATCGTCTGCATGACGATCCCGGCCGTCCTTTCCACCAAGGAAGTGTATTGATGAACACCCTCAACGGATTAATTCCCTGCATTATTTCCGGTGGTTCAGGCACACGGCTCTGGCCGGTGTCTCGGCAGAATATGCCCAAGCCCTTCATGCGCATGCGTGACGGCCAGAGCCTTTTGCAAAAGACCTTCCAGCGCGCCGCCAAACTGCCCGGCGTGGAAAGCGTGCTCACGGTGACCAACCGCGACTTGCTGTTCCGTACCCTGGATGACTACCGCGGAGTCAACAAGGCCCACCTGCCCCTGGACCTGCTGCTGGAGCCGTTCGGCCGCAATACGGCGGCAGCCATCGCCGTCGCCGCGCTGCATGTGCAGGAACACTTCGGCGGCGACGCCCAATTGCTGGTGATGCCCGCCGATCATTTGATCTTGAATGAAGTCGCGTTCGCCCAAGCCGTGACCCAGGCCCGCGACCTGGCCGAAGCCGGCTACCTGGTGACCTTCGGCATTCAGCCCGATCACCCGGAAACCGGCTTCGGCTACATCGAAAAAGGCGAAGCATTGAGCACCGGCAACCGGGTCAAACGCTTTGTCGAAAAACCCGACCTGGCCACCGCCCAAGCCTATCTCGACGGTGGTAAGCACCTGTGGAACGCCGGCATGTTCTGCTTCAAGGCCAGCACCCTGGTGGATGAACTGGCGACCCATGCGCCAGACGTACTGGCATCCGCGAGGGCGGCGCTGGAGCACAGCCAGCACCTGCAAAACAAAACCTCGCGCCAGCGTGAACTGGACTCGGAGGCGTTCGGCAGCGCGCCGGATATTTCCATTGATGTGGCCTTGATGGAAAAGTCCAACCAAGTGGCCGTCGTGCCCTGCGACATCGGCTGGAGCGACATCGGTTCCTGGGAAGCCCTGCGCCAGCTCACCCCCAGCGACGCCCATGGCAACCAGGTCAACGGCGAAGCGATCCTGCATGACGTGCACAACTGCTACATCGACTCGCCCAAACGCGTGCTCGGCGCCGTGGGCGTGAAAAACCTGATCATCGTCGACACCCCCGATGCCCTGCTGATCGCCGATGCCAACCGCAGCCAGGATGTGCGCTACATCGTTGCCGAACTCAAGCGCCAGAACCATCCCGCGTTCAGCCTGCACCGCACGGTCACGCGGCCATGGGGCACCTACACCGTGCTGGAGGAAAGCAGCCGATTCAAGATCAAGCGCATCGTGGTCAAGCCGCAAGCGTCGTTGTCGTTGCAGATGCATCACCACCGCAGCGAACACTGGGTGGTGGTCAGCGGCGCGGCACAGATCACCAATGGCGACCGCGAATTCCTGATCAACGCCAATGAGTCCACCTACATCCCGGCCGGGCACAAGCACCGCCTGACCAACCCCGGCATCATCGACCTGGTGATGATCGAAGTGCAGAGCGGCGAGTACCTGGGCGAAGACGACATCGTGCGCTTCGACGACATCTACGGGCGTGCCCCAGCGGAAGTGAAGAAGTGATATGCGCACCTCGTTGATCATCCCGACCCGCAACGCATCCAGCCACCTGGCACGACTGCTGCCGGCGCTGAAAATGCAGACCGTGCAACCGGACGAGATGCTGGTGGTCGACAGCGCTTCCAGCGACGACACCGTGGCCAGGTTTCGCGAATTCGGCGCGCGGGTCGAGGTCATCGACGCGCGAGATTTCAATCATGGCGGCACGCGGCGCTGGGCCAGTGAACAAGTGGACGGTGACGCGTTGATCGTGATGACCCAGGACGCGATTCCGGCGACGCCCGAGACCTTCGCCAACCTGTTGCACGAACTGCAGGAAGACCCGCTTAACGGCGTTGCCTATGGCCGGCAACTGCCGCATCCCGACGCCGGGGTGTTGGGCGCGCAATCGCGGCATTTCAATTACCCGGACCAGAGCCGCAGCAAAAGCCTGGCCGATGCACCGGAACTGGGGATCAAGACCTGCTTCAGCTCCGATTCGTTTTCTGTGTACCGACGCAGCGCCTTGCAGGCCGTCGGCGGTTTCCCCGCCGATGTGATCGGCAGCGAAGACGCCTACGTGGCCGCGCGCATGCTGCTCGACGGCTACAAGGTGCGCTACGCCGCGACTGCGCAGGTGTATCACTCCCACGATTACCGCCTCATGGATGAGTTCCACCGCTACTTCGACATTGGCGTGTTCTACGGTCGCGAGCCGTGGATCCGCCAGGCATTCGGCGATGCCGGCGGAGAAGGTAAACGCTATGTACTGGCTGAGCTCGCAGCATTGCGCGCAGCCGGTGCATTGCATCGCGTACCCGAAGTACTGGTGCGCAGTGCGTTCAAGTTGCTCGGCTATCGACTGGGTCATCAGGAACGCAGGCTACCCATCGCCCTCAAGCGGCGCATCAGCATGTTCCCCGGTTATTGGAGGTGAGCACATGACCCACAGGAAGTCCCCCTTGATGAAACGAACCTTGCTCGTCCTGGCCATGATGGCCCTGGCCGCCTGCAATACGCCCGCACGCATTGTCCCACCGGACGACAAGACGGTTGAGGAAGGCAAGCGCGCCCTCGACCAATTGGCCCAACTGCCCCCTGCCGTGGAACGCATCCGCGTCGGCGACCAGTTGCGCATCGTGCGGGATGCCGGAGAAATGCCGACGCTGTCAGCGTTCAACGTCAGCACCATCTATGAGCTGACGCTGTACACGGTGCAGGCCGACGGCAAGATCAACTACCCGTTCCTGGGGCCGATCCAGGTCGCCGGGCGTCAGCCATCGGAGCTGGCCACGGAACTGAGCAACAAGCTGGCGCCGGTGTATCGCGAGCCAAGGGTGACGGTGAACATCAACCAGGCACCGTCCAACTCGGTGATCGTCGGCGGCGCAGTGAACAACCCGACGGCGGTGCAGATCGGCACAGCCAACACGCTGGAGCAGGCGATTGTCGGCGCCGGCGGGGTGAACCCATCCGGCAATGCGAGCATGGTCGCGCTGCTGCGCGAAGATGCCCAGGGCGCCTACCACGCCTACTTCCTGGACTTCAGCCAATACCTCAAGACCGGGCCTAACGGTCGCAAACAAGTGCGGTTGCAGCGCGGGGATGTGGTGTTCGTACCAAAATCCAACGTCGGCGAACGCATCCAAGGGGTGGATACCTATTTGAACCAACTGATCCCGTTCACCAAGTCTATCGGGGTTGGCTACAACTACACCCGAACCAGCGGCGGCAACAACTAAAGGAGCGACATCCCATGATCGAGATCCGTTCTTTTCGGGATCTTCTGCGCCTGTTCTTCATCTTCAGGCATGAGTTCAAGCTGGCGGCCATTGCGGCGCTGGTCATCATCTTACTGGGGGCCTTCCTGCTGCCGGCCAAGTACGAGTCCACAGCGCGCCTGTTGGTCAAGCCGGGGCGCGACTCTACCTTGCCGATCGAAATCAGCAACCGCCAGGCGCTGGTGATGCCCAGCACCCAGCGCGACCCGATTGTCGACGAGGAGCGCTTGCTGACCGGGCGCCCGATCGTGCGCACGGTGGCCGAGCATTACCTGGAAGTGATTGAAAATGCGCCGCCGCCGGAAGGCTTCTGGAAGCGCACCAAGTACTACATCAAGAACGGCATCGGTGCGGTATTCGACGGCGTGCGCGTAGTGCTGGAAACCGTCGGCATCCTCGAAAAAACCACGCCGGTGGAACGTTTGGCCGCCAGCCTGGAGAAAAACTTCGAGGTGAGCCACGCCGCCGGCTCCACGGTGATGGACATCAGTTTCCGTTGGGGCGACCCCGAAGTTGCCCAGATGGTGGTCAAGGACTGGGTGGAAACCTACATCAGCGAACGCACCCAGGCCCTGGGCCGCAAGAGCCTGTACGCGTTCTATGAGGGCCAGGTAAACACCAGTGCAACAGAGATCAAGAGCTATAAGCAACAGATCCTCACGCACCTGAACGAGATCGGCGCGGCGAGCATCACCGACCGCCTGGAGGACGTGTCCGAACGCATCAACGTGCTGCGCGGCGAGACCTTCAACACCACCCGCCTGATCGCCTCTTCCGACAGCGCCCTCGAGAGCACCCGCAACCAGCTCAAGACCCAGCCCAAGGAAGTGACCACGGTTCGCCAGATCGCCCTGAACCCGCAGCAGCAGGATTTGCGTCGCCTGCTCAACCAGAAGCTGCTGGAAAAGGCCGACATGATGCGCACCTACACCGACAACGCACCGCCGGTCAAAGCGCTGGACGCGTCGATCCTGGCCATGCAGGCCCAGGTCGCGAATGAAAGCAACACGGTGCAAAGCTCGGAAAACCGTGCACCGAACACCTTGGAAATCCACTTGCAGCGCGTGCTGCTGGACGAGTCGAGCAACAACCTGGCGCTGCGTACCCAACTGGTTCAGCAGCAGAAGCAACTGGTCAACCTCGAAGCCCAGCGCAAGCAAGCCCTGGAGATCGAACCGGAGCTGGCGCGCCTTTCCCGCGAGTTGAGCGCCACCGAGCGCAACTATGCGCTGTATGTGGATAACCTGGAAAAATCGCGCATCGATCGTGAGCTGGATAACAGCCAGATCAGCAACATTGCGGTGATCGAAGAAGCCACCCTGAACCCGGGCCGCGTCTTTCCGAAAACCCTGGTGATGCTGATGTTGGCGATCCCGTTTGCCATCGTCGTCGGCCTGTTGGTGGTCTACCTGTGCTACCTGCTGGACCAGCGCATTCACGACGGCGGCCTGGTGGAACGCAAATTCGGCCTGCCGCTGTGGACCACCCTGCCGGAGCTGGACAGCAGCACCGCGCAAGGCACCAACGCGTTCAATGCGAGCATTTACCGGCTGTACGGTCTGCTGCAACTGGACCGCATCGCCGAACAAGGCATGACCCTGGGGCTGACCTCGGCGCGCCACGGTGAAGGGGTGACCTTTGTCGTGGAGCAATTGCGCCAATTGCTGCAAGAGAACGGCATCAGCGTGCGGGTCGGTGGTACGGCCCCGGCGGCGCCGGGCGAGGTGGTGCTGCTGGATGCTTCGGCCCTGCTGGATAACCGCGATGCGTTCGTCACGCTGCGCCGCGCCGACATGATCGCGCTGGTGGTGGAAGCGCAAAAGAGCACGGTGCCCGTGGTGGAACACGCCCTGTCGATCCTCAACACCGCGTTTGGCAAAGTGGACGGCATCATCATCAACCGGCGTAAGTTCGAAGTGCCGGCCAAGGTGCTGCAGAACATCGCCAAATACCGGGGGGCGTTCTGATGCGGATCGCCCTGCTTGCGCCCTTGCCGCCGGAGAAGAACGGGATCGCCGACTACGCGAACCATTTCAAGACGGCACTGGAGCAACTGGGGGTGACGGTGGTGACACCGTTGAGTGGCGTGGAGGGCAACAGCGTTGCCATCGGGCACGCCATTGCCGCATTCGACTGGCAAGGTGTGGACCTGGTCCACGCCGAACTGGGCGGCGGGCGATTGGGCGAATTCCTGGCGTTGCGCGAGTTGCGCAAGGCGTTCCCCAAGCTGCCGCTGACCGCGACCGTGCATGACCCGGAGCGTATCGTCTGGCGCCGGGAGCACCTGCCCTTCCCGTTGAACCTGTTGGAACGTTTGCCCAGCCCACTGCCCCAGGCGGCGGTGGTGCTGGCCGACCCGCTGACCTTGCGTGAAGAGCGCCGCGTAGCCCAGGACCTGACCCGGCTGATCACCCTCACCCGCCTGGGTGCCGATTGCCTGAGCGAGCGCATGCGCTTACCCGCCGGCAAAGTGGCCGTCATCAACCACGCCAACCTGGCGATTGCGCCGGCAGCACTGCCGTCGTTGGACACCCTGCACCTGCTGTATTTCGGTTTTATCTACCGTGGCAAAGGCATTGAAGACCTGTTGCAGGCCCTGGCCGCCGTCTTCAAGCAAGCCCCCCACTTGCGTGACCGTGTGCGCCTGACCCTGGCCGGTGGCACTGCCGCCGAAATGGCGTTCGGCACAGGCGGCAACTACCTGGAGCAGTTGAACAGCCAGATCGCCGACCTCGGCCTGGCGGGCTCCATCGACTGGAGGCTGAACCTGCCGGCCAGCGAGATTGCCCAGACCATCCAGGCGCACCATGTGATGGTGCTGCCTTATCGCGAATCGAAAAAACTTGGCCTGCTGGGCCGCCAGCGCGGCACCAGCGGCGCGTTGTCCTGGGCCGCCGCGTGCGGGCGCGGGGCGATCACCTCGGATGCGCGCGCATTCGCCGAAGAGGTCGCCAGCGGCAATGGCTTGATCTATCCCCAGGGTGATGTGGCCGCATTGAGCGAACAGCTGATGCGCCTGGCGAACAAGCCGACGCTGGCCGGGGACTGGGCCGAACGCGCCGGGGAAATCGGCCGTGCACGCCTATGGCCGCTGACCGCGCAGAAGTTCAAGCAGCTTTTTGAACAAGCCATTGCAGGAGCACCTTATGGCGAATAAACGGACTTGGTTCGCTACCCTGGTTGTAATTGCCGCCCTCGGCCTGACCGCGTTTATGTGGGGCCGCCAGGCCGATGCCGAGAGCCATGTGCTCAAGGGCAACAAAGTGCTGGTGTGGAAGGACTTCCTGGGGGTGAATGCGCAGTTCCTGTGGTTCAGCCCGACGCTGTATCAACTGCAGATCGACAAACTCAAGGCCTTGGGCTTGCAATGGGTGCGCCTGGACCTGCACTGGGACCAGTTGGAACCCGCCGAAGGCCGGTACCAGGTTGCGACACTGGACCAACTGGTCGGCAACCTGCAAACCAACCAACTCAAATCGGTGCTCTACCTGGTGGGCTCGGCGCCCTTCGCCACCACTGCGCCGGCCGGTGCGCCGTATCAGGACCAGTATCCGCCCAAAGACCCGAACGTATTCGCCAACCGCATGGCGCTATTGGCCCAGCGCTACCCCAGCGTCGACGCCTGGCAAGTATGGAACGAGCCCAACCTGCTCGGCTTCTGGCGCCCGGTAGCCGACCCGGCAGGCTATTTAACCCTGTTGACGACGACCACCAACGCCTTGCGCACGGTCAACCCGAACAAACCCGTGGTCGCGGCCGGCATGGCCTTCCTCAGCGAAATGCCCAACGGCCAGACCATGCTCGGCGCCCTCAGCACCTTGGGAGTGCACAGCCTCAACACCGTCATGTCCTATCACCCCTACACCCAACTGCCTGAGGGCAATGACCCGGCCAAACTCGACTTTGTCGCCAAGACCAGCGCACTCAACCAGTCCCTGCGCGCCAGCGGCGTGCAAACCTTGTGGAGCACTGAGTGGGGCTGGTCGAGTTACCGTGGGCCCAAAGAGGCGCAGGACATCATCACCCAACAGGACCAGGCTGACTATGTGGTACGCCGCCTGGCGCTGATGAGCGCGATGGATTTTGACAAGATCTTCCTGTTCACCCTCAGCGATCTCGACCAGCGCGCCAGCGTGCGCGACCAGTCCTACGGCTTGCTCGATATCAATGCCAACCCCAAGCCGTCCTACACGGCGCTGAAGAACTTTCTCGATGTGAGCGGCCCGCAACTTACTCCCGGCGATCCGCCCACCGCCGATCAATTACCCGACGGCCTGTTCAGCATCGGCTGGACCCGCGCCGACGGCCATAAACTGTGGTTTTTCTGGTCGGCCCAGGGCGGCAACGCTCACCTGCCGAACCTGACCAGCGCCACCCTGTACGACCCGCTGCGCGGTACGCAAACCCCGGTGAGCGGCACCAATGGGTTGACCGTACCGGTCAAGTCAAACCTGCAAATTCTGTTATGGGATTGAAGCCCGTCATGCGCATTTTATGGATACTGCCCTACTCGCCCTGGCCCGCCACCAGCGGCGGCAAGACGCGTCAGTTCCACTTGCTGCGCAGCCTGGCTGCGCGCGGGCACAGAATCACGCTGCTGCTGCATGACAAGCACCCCGTGTCACTGACCGATCGCCAGGTGCTGGAAGCCTTCCTGGAACAGTTGATCATCCTGCCGCGCCGCCCGTTGCGCAGCGTGAAAACCCTGGTGGCCGGGCTGGTGGCCCCCTACCCGCTGCTGGCCAGTGTCAATGGCCTGTCAGGTGCGCTGCAGGACGTCTTCAACCCGTTACTCGATGAACATTGGGACGTGGTGCAGATCGAGCACTCCTACACCTTCCAACCCTATGAAGATGCCCTGGCGCGCAAATCCCAACCCTTTGTGCTGACCGAGCACAACGTGGAATCGGCGCTCGGCGCCGCCACGTACGACCGCCTGCCAAGCTGGGCGCTGCCGTTCATTCACTACGACCAATGGCGCTACCGCCGCTGGGAGCGACGCGTCATGCGCCAGGCCGCCCAGGTGGTGGCAGTCACCGCCAGCGACGCGCAGGTGCTGGAGAACATCGCCGGCAAGCCGGTGCCCGTGGTCGTCAACGGCGTGGATTGCGATCATTTCGCCGGCGCTCGCCCTGACCCGGCGGCACGCCGTGTGCTGTTCCTCGGCAACTATGAATACGCCCCCAATGTGGACGCCATTGAGTGGGCGCTGGATGAAATCCTGCCCAAGGTCTGGGAGCAGTGCCCGGATGCGCGCATGAGCGTGTGCGGTTTCGGCATGCCCGACAGCTGGCGCGAACGCTGGCAGGACCCGCGTATCGAGTGGCAAGGGTTTGTGCCGAACCTGTTGGCGCTGCAATCGAGTTGCTCGGTGTTCCTGGCGCCGTTGCGGCATGGCGGCGGCTCCAAGCTCAAAGTGCTCGAAGCCCTGGCTGCAGGGCTGCCGCTGGCCAGTACCGAACAAGGGGTATCGGGCCTGGACCTGGTCGAAGGTCTGGATTACCTGGGCGGCCAGACGGCCATCGGTTTGGCGGACGCAGTGGTGCGCCTGCTGCGATCTCCCGAGGCGGCAGTGCCCATGGGCGAGGCTGGCCGCGCCTACGCACGACGCGCCCATGACTGGAGTGTTGCCGCCAGCCAGCTGGAGCAGGTATACGCGACGCTTTCGCCGCTCAATCAAAAGGAGCCCGCATGCGTGTAGGTCTGGATTACCGCACCGTCGGCACCTCGCCGCAATCGGGCATCAGTCGCCAGGTGTATGCGCTGGAAGATGCGCTGCGCAGCCTGCCGGATATCGAGCTTGCGCGCTTTACGGTGGCGCCGCTGGGCGATGAAACCCGCCTGCAGGCCCATTGCCCGGCCTGGGGCTGCGCGAAAACCGCGATGCATCAACCGCAGAACCGCCTGCGTTTCGAAGCAGGGTTCCTGCCACGTGCCTTGCGTGAGCAACACATCGATTTGTACATCAGCACTTTCAATATGGGCCTGCCATTGCCCCCCAAGCCCAAGGGCATGCGTACCGTGGTGCTGCTGCACGACCTGTTCCAGATCACCTTGAACAATTACCACGCCAGCCGCCTGAAGGCGCTGATCTACAAAGCCTGCGATCGCGTATCGATCGCCTACGCGGTGCAGAGCGCCGACCGGGTGTGGACGCCCTCGCAGTACAGCGCGGATGAAACCGTGCGCCTGTTTCCCAAGGCGGTGGGCAAGGTACGCGTGCTACCCAATCAGGTCGACGGGTTCGTCGAATTGCCGGCGGACCTCACCGCGTACCAACTGCCGCAACGCTACTGGCTGCTGGTGGGAACTCGCGAGTTGCGCAAGAACGTACCGTTCCTAGTGGATGCCTGGCAGAAGGCCCGACAGCAATCGCCCGCCGTACCGGAGTTGGTGCTCGTGGGCAGCCTCGACCATCTGCCCGAGGCGCAGCGCACGCTGCCCGGCATTCGCGCGCTGAGCGGCGTGTCGGATGCTCAGTTACACGGGTTGTACCGGCAGGCATCGCGCCTGTGGCAACCGTCCTACGCCGAAGGTTTTGGTTTGCCGGTGATCGAAGCCCTCAGCGTCGGCACCCCGGTGGCCGTGGCCAGCGGTACCTCGCTGGATGAAATCACGCCACCGTCGGCAGCGCGTTTTTCGCCCACCGACAGCGCGGCGTTGACCGCATTGATGGTGAGCCTGAGCCATCAGCCCGATGAAGACTCACCCGAACAACGTCGCCATTGGGCGGAGCGTTTCAACCACCACGCCTACCGCCGGCGCGTGGCCGAACTGATCGAGGAACTCAAGTGAGAATAAACCTGGCTAGCCTCGTTGCGATTCTGTTCGGCCTGCTGTTTGGCGGGCTGGCCCTGGCACTGTCACCCGCCAAAGCCTTTTTGGCGGTGGTCGGTCTTGCGGCGGCCGTGACCATCCTGCGGTTTCCGTTCTGGGGCCTGTTGCTCTTCGCGCTGGTGGCGACGTTCATGCCCTATTCGACAATCAACCTGGGGATACGCAGTACGGTGAGCGAAGCGATCCTGGCGCTGACCTGGGGTGCCGTGATGTGGCACAGCTTCCTGGCACGCCTGCCGGACACGCCGATCCTGTCGCGCCGCCCTACCGACCAGATGCTGCTGTGGCTGATGCTGTTCAGCGTATTCCCGTTCATCGTCGGCCAGGTCAGCATCCATGCCGAGAGCAGCGGCGTGGCCAACTGGTTGCGCTGGTTGCTGAACCTTTCGGGGGTGTTCCTCACCGCCAAGTTGCTGGTGGATCAAAAACGCCGCGAGGCCCTGGTCATGGCGTTGCTGACAGGCACGCTGGCGATGCTGGTGATGTCCATCGCAGTGTTCGTGCGCACGCGCTCAGGGGCCGGGATTGCGCCGATCCTGGCGCTGCTCAATTACGGCAACTTCGACACGTTGAAATTCGGCCTGGAGGCGATGTCTTCGCGGATGGGCTCGCCGTGGATGCACCCCAATGCCATCGGCGGGATCATGGCCTTGCTGCTGCCGCTGGCATTTTGCTTCGGCATGACCGAGCGCGGCTGGAAGCGTGCGCTGGGCCTGGGTGTGGCGTGCCTGGGGGCGGCGGCGCTGCTGCTGGCCAGTAGCCGCGGGGCAATGGTCAGTCTGGCATTGGTGTTGATATGGATGGCCACGCGCCGCGTACCGTACACCGGCCGCCTGCTGATGGTGGGTGCGGTGCTGACCGTGGCACTGGTGATGGCCTACCCGCCGTTGCAGGACCGCCTGGCGACTATCTTCTCGTCGAGCAACGCCAGTACCGAGGTACGCGTCGACGAATACCGCATGTTCCCACAAGCGGTGGCCGCGTATCCGTTCGGCATTGGCTTCAAGGTCGATCCGCCCGTACCGGGCACGCATCTGCTGGGGATCTCGAACCTGTGGCTTAACTTCATCTACAAGACCGGCATCGTCGGCATGCTGCTGTTTGTGGCGGTTACCGTGCGCTGGTGGCGTGAAGCGCGCCCGCAAGCCGGCCCGATCCGCCTGACCAAAGACAACGCGCTGTGGCTGGGCAGCACCGGGGGGATTCTGTCAGCGTTGGTCAGCGGTTTGTTTGACCACTACTTCAGTTTTGCCGTGGTGATGGTGGCACTGTTCTGGCTGATGGTGGGTATCAACGTGCTGGAAGCACGCCGCCTGTTCCCGGCGCGCCTGCCGCAAGTCAAGACCGTGGCGTACCGCAAACCGTTGCTTGACGGCACGCGGTCTTAAGCATGCTCGGTTCCGCCGTCTGGCTGACCGTGGCGACCCTGCTGGGCCTGTGCCTGGGGTTCGCCCGTGAGTGGCTGCTGGTCGCGGCCTGGGGTGCCGGAGAACGCAGTGATGCGTTCCTGATCGCGCTGTTCTTGCCTGAAGCATTGCGCATGTCGTTGGCCGGGGGCGTGTTGAGCGCTGCGGCGTTGCCGTTGTACTTGCAACGCAAGGACGCTGAGCGCCTGGATTGGTTGGCGGTGTTGTTCCCTGCGTTGCTGCTGATTGCGCTGGTGACCAGCCTGTTGCTGACGCTACTGGCCCCCTGGCTGGTGCAGTTGCTTGGCCCGGGGTTGGCGGCCAGCGCTACGACGCTGGCGGCGAGCAACTTGCAGATCGTGGCTTGGTGCGTGCCGGGGTTGATGCTGCATGCGCTATTCAGTATCCCCTTGCAGGCCAGCGAGCGTTTTGTACTGGCGGGCCTGGGCTCGCTGTTGTTCAACCTGCCACCGGTTACTTACCTGGCGCTGGCGGGCACTGCGACTCAACCTCACTCACTGGCCTTGGCCTGCCTGGCCGGTAGCCTGCTGATGCCGCTGGCCTTGCTGCCGTCGATCTGGCGCCAAGGCTGGCGGCCGTGGCGCTGGCTCCTGAGCATCACGCCGTTGCGGGAACTGGGCCAACGCATCGGGCCGCTGCTACTGAGCAACGGCGCCAGCCAAGGTCTGGCGTTGATCGAACGACTGGTGGCCTCGTTGCTCGGCGAAGGCGCGGTGACCTGGGTCAACCTGGCTCGCAAGTTGATGAACCTGCCGCTGATTGCACTGATGAGCCTCAACCAGGTGCTGCTGGGCATGATGAGTCGTCGCCAGGGCGATGAACGCCTGGCCTTGCTCAAGCGCGGCCTGGAGACCGCCAGCGTGCTGACGTTACCGGCGGGTGTCGGCCTGGTGGCGGCGGCACCGAGCCTGGTGACATTGCTGTTGCCCAAGCAATCGGCGGATTCGCCGTTGCCATTGCTGCTGGCGTGGTTCGCCGTACCGTTGGTGTTCGGCGCCTGGAACGCCCTGCTCGCCCGGTATGCCTACGCCGCCGGCGATACGCGCCAGCCGCTGCGTTGTGAGTTGCTCGGCAGCCTGGTCAATGTGCTGTTGCTCGGTGCCCTGCCCTTTATGTTCGGCTTGGCGGGGATTCCGCTGGCGGCGCTGGCAGGAGTGATTTGCACCGCATTGCTGCTGATGCAGCGCCAGGCATTGCTCGCAGCCCTGCCCTGGGCGCGGCAATGGCTCCTCAGTGCGCTGCTCATGGGCGCGGCGGCGCTGATGCTGTTTTCAATTGAAGGTGTGTGGCTGCAATTGGGGCTCAGTACCCTGGCAGGCACCGTGGTGTTGCTGGGCATGGGGCTGTGGCTGAAGCCATGGCGCAAGGCATGAATGATCGATCGGGAGTCGTTAAGTGAAACAGCGCTGGATTCAAATGGATATCGCCAAAGGCGTCGGCATCCTGGTGATCGTGTATGGCCATAGCTGGTTTGTCGCCAACTCCCTGGACCTGCTCTATCCGATACTTGCCTCGTTTGTGTTGCCGTTGTTCTTCTTCCTGTCCGGGGTGTTTTTCAAGCCCGAACAGCCGTTTGTCGAGATGGCGGTGCGCAAGGCCGACGGCCTGCTCAAGCCGTTTTTCTTCACCATGCTGGTGTACGTAATCGTGCGTGACGTACTGCGCGGGCAACCTCTGTTACCGGACGTAGGCGGCGTGCTGTATGCCTCGGTGGACACTATTCCGTGGCAGGCGCTGTGGTTTTTGCCGCACTTCTGGGTGGCGATTCTGTTCAGTTGGCTAATGCTGCGCCTGATCCAGCGCCTGAAGCTGCCCTTGCTGGCGAGTTGCCTGTTGATGGTGGCGCAGCTGTTGCTCGGCATCTGGGTACTGCCGTGGTTCTGGCAAGTACCGGTGACCCTCGGCGGGCAAACGTGGACGATGCCGGGCCTGCCTTTCAGCCTCGAAGTCACCCTGATCAGCAGCACCTACTTTATATACGGTTACCTGTTGCGCGACTGGCTACGCAGGCATGAGGGCTCGCTGCTGACACTGGTGATTTCCATCGCGCTGTTCGCCGCCGTGTTCGTCTACAGCCACGACACCATGGACCTGGCTCAACGGCGCTATGACCACTGGCTTTGGACCAGCCTGCTGGCGGTGATCGGCGTATACCTGTGCTGGGCGCTGGCGAAGGTGATGATGGTGTCGACGCTGCTGACGCGAGTGATGACTTACATCGGCCAGTCCACGTTGATCGTGTTGATCTTCCACGGCGAAATCCAGCACAAGGCCGTGGACCTGATGGAGCGCCTGGGCCTGCATCCGTTCCTTTCGGCCTGTGTGGGCCTGGTTATCGCGGTGGTGGTGCCGTTGATGATCGGGGAAGTGATCAAGCGTGTGGCATTCCTGCGGTTTTTCTACTTTCCGTTTCCGGTGCGCAAAGCCCCTAAAGCTTGAGCACAATGCTGAATCTTGCAGGGAGCAAGCTTGCTTGCGCTGGGGCGCGAAGCGCCCCTGAAAAGCCGGAGGCCGGTGCGCCGTTCACGAGAGCAGGCGCCCTCGCCCCGGCAAACCCGCTCAAGCAAGGGTTAGGTATTTTCAGTCATCCAATTGTTGTGCCGCGGGCTTGCCAGCCGCTTTGGCGGCTTTACCGTTTTTGGCTGGAGGCGCTGCAACAGGCTCCGGCGCGGCGGGCGCTGCGAGGTCTTTTTCGGCCTGGGGCATCTGGTCAATGGCGCTGAAGAACTCTTTCAAATCGAGCGTATCCGGTGGCACGGTCTTCTCGATTTTTTTCTCGCCGTCCTTGCCGATCAGGATCACCTTGGTGCCACTACCGGCCCCCAGTTTGAGCGCACGGATCAGTGCATTGGTTTCCGGCGGGGTCAGCTTCTTGTTGTCTTTGGCGTCCTTGGCGAATTTCTCCCCTTCGGCGCCGATGCTGCCGAACTTCACGGTGTAGAACACCATGTTGCGTTCTTCAAAGGATTGTTTGGTGGCAGGCTCGTCCAGTTGTTTCTGGAGGGTGGCCAATGTGGAGTTTCCGGAATCAAGCTCCACGACTACCAGTGGGCGAGACTTGCCCATGTCTTGCTTGAGCGGGTTGATATCCTCAGCGGCCAACAGCGGCCCCGTTAAAGCCATCAAGGTAGCCAGGGTCAGCGACCGGATGAGCATGCGCACCTCCTTTGAATTCCATGCAGGGTTCTTGAGTTTCATGTGTGCGACAGCCAAATTCAAGGATGATTCCTACACCACTTTAAGAAAGCGTAGGACAGGACGCCCGCTGCGCAAGGGGTTGGGTAGGCTCGGGCGCCATTGTTTCTTCTGGTTGCGGAAACATTATGAGACCTCCCACAGAGGCCAATGCCGAGCAAACACCGGCGCCACGATGGGGTCGGCATCCACCTGCGCCAGGCTCTGGGCAAAGCCGGGCGCCAAGGCTTTCAATACCTGACGCGCCTCGTCCCAGTGCGACACCGCCGCCGCCATGATGCCCAGGGCGTTCGGCACGTTACCCGGGGCGAACAACTGCTCGGCAAATTGATCGGCGAACACGACCCAGGCTTGGTGCAGATAGCGTCGCGTGCCACTGACCAGTTGCGCCTGCAGAGCCTCATCCGCCTCACCCAGCCAGCGCTGCGGATAGTCGATGATGCCGATCGCCGAGTAGCAATTGGCAGTGATGTACAACAGACCGCGCAGGATCTGCGCCCGGTTGCCGGCCAATAAGCCCGACGCGGGAAACTCGAGGCCCAGGTGGATCAGGATGGCGGCGCTTTCGGTCAGCACCTGCCCATCGGGGGTGACCAGCGTAGGAATCTGCTTGAGTGGGTTGATACGGGCCAGGGCTTCGGTGCCCTCGCCCTCTTGCCAGGAGCTGGCCTCCACCCGGTGCCACGGCACTGCGCAACGTTGCAGGGCAATTTCGATCATGCATGAGCCGGAGTCGTCCGTACCGTAAAGCGTATACATGGGCGTTCCCTCTTGTTTATCGCAGCAGTCTGGCCTGCAAGTTGGCCTTCACCTGCGGCCATTCCGAGTCGATGATGCTGAAGCGTACCGAGTTGCGCTTGCGCCCGTCCGGCATGATGCGTTCGTGGCGCACAATGCCTTCCTGTACGGCGCCCAGACGCAGGATGGCCGCGCGAGATTTTTCGTTGAGTTCGTCGGTGGTGAATTGTACGCGCACGCAGTCGAGCACCTCGAAGGCGTAGCTCAGCAACAAAAACTTGGCTTCGGTATTGATTCCCGATTTCTGAGTGGATTGCGCCAGCCAGGTATGGCCGATCTCCAGCTTGCGGTTGACCCGATCGATCTTCCAGAAGCGCGTACTGCCCACGACCTGGCCAGTGTCCCGGCGCACGAGGGTGAAGGGCATGACCGTACCGGCATTGCGCCCGGCCAGGGCAGTATCCACGTACGTGTCGATGGTGTCCGGGCCGGGCACGTGGGTGACCTTGAGGTGCCACAACTCGCCGTCGGCGGCGGCCTGGAGCAAGGCCGCCGTGTGTTCGAGTTGCAGGGGTTGGAGTTCGACCATAGTGCCGGTCAAGGTGATCTGGGTCATGGAGAGCTGCCGTCTGCGAGTGGTCGTCAGAGAGCAAGAGTGCAGGCTCCCGTCGCGCCTCGGCAAGTGTTTTAGAACAGCCCCATCTGCCCTCCGACCAGGGTGCTGAAATCGTCGTTGACGAACGGCAGGATCGCGTCGGCCACGGGCTGCAATTGCCGCGTGACGTAGTGGTCGTAGTCGATCGGCGCCTGCCGCACCTCCAGCGGTTCCGGGCCGTTGAGTGTGATCACATAGCTGATCCAGCCGCCTCGTTGGTACTGGCGCGGGCGCCCCAGGCGGTCGTTGTATTCATCCGCCAGGCGGGCAGCGCGCACATGGGGCGGCACATTGCGTTCGTAGTCATCCAGTTGACGACGCAGGCGCTTGCGGTAGATCAGCAGTTCATCGAGTTCACCGCTCAAGGTACGGCGCACGTAGTCGCGGACGTATTCCTGATGGGGCTGGCGATGGAAGATGCGCCGGTAGAGTTCCTGCTGGAACTGCCGGGCCAGGGGCGACCAGTCACTGCGCACGGTTTCCAGGCCTTTGTAGACCATTTCCTCGCTGCCGTCGCCGCGCACCACCAAGCCCGCGTAACGCTTTTTGCTGCCCTCCTCCGCGCCGCGGATGGTCGGCATGAGGAAGCGGCTGAAGTGCGTTTCGTATTGCAGTTCCAGGGCACTTTGCAGGCCGAATTCGCTGTGGAGATGTTCGCGCCACCAATCGTTGACGCTCTTGACCAGCGCCTGGCCAATGCGGCCGGCATCTTCCTGGGAATGTGCTTTGCCCAGCCAGACGAAGGTGGAGTCCGTGTCACCGTAAATCACCTCGTAGCCCTGGGCTTCGACCAGCGTCCGGGTCTGGCGCATGATCTGGTGCCCACGCATCGTGATCGACGAGGCCAGCCTTGTATCGAAGAACCGGCAGCCGCTGGAACCGAGCACGCCATAGAAGGCGTTCATGATGATTTTCAGGGCTTGGGACAACGGTGCGTTGTGTTCGCGCTTGGCGACTTCGCGGCCTTCGGAAACGCGGGCAACAATGGACGGCAGGCAATGCCGGGTGCGGGAGAACCGTGCACCGCGAAAGCCTTCCACTGATGCACTGTCCTCGGGGTGTTTGAGCCCTTCGATCAAACCCACCGGGTCTATCAGGAAGCTGCGGATGATCGACGGGTAGAGGCTTTTGTAATCCAGTACCAACACCGATTCGTAGAGGCCGGGGCGCGAGTCCATGACAAACCCACCGGGGCTGGCCTGGGGTGGTTTGTCGCCCAGGTTCGGCGCGACGAAGCCCTGGCGGTGCATCAGCGGCATGTACAAATGGGTGAAGGCGGCCACGGAGCCGCCGCTACGGTCGGCCGGTAGCCCGGTGACGCTGGCCCGCTCCAGCAGGAATTCGAGCAGGTCGGTTTTAGCGAAAATCCGCGTGACCAATTCGCAGTCCTTGAGGTTGTAGCGCGCCAGGGCGGGCTTGTCCTCGGCGAACATGCGGTTGATTTCGTCCATGCGCTGGTACGGTGTGGAGATGTCCTTGCCCTCGCCGAGCAGGGTTTGCGCAACGTTTTCCAGGCTGAAGGATTCGAAACTCCAGGTGGCTGAACGCAGCGCCTCGATGCCGTCGATGATCAGCCGGCCGGCTGCCGCCGCGAAGTAGTGATTGCGGCTGCCGTGTTCGCGCCACGTCATGGTTTCGCCGCCGCGCCCCAACAGCAACGGCACGTTGAGACGCTGGGCGTGTTCATGGAGCACGCGCAGGTCGAACTGCACCAGGTTCCACCCGATGATCGCATCGGGGTCATGGGTGGCAAGCCACAGGTTAAGGCGTTCGAGCAGTTGGGCGCGGGTGTCGCAATAGTCGAGTTTGAAGTCCACGGCTGTGGTTTTGTTAGGCGGGCCAAGCATGTACACCTGGCGCTCACCGCAGCCTTCGAGGCCAATGGAGTAGAGATCGCCCTGGGCGGTGGTCTCGATGTCGAGGGACACCAGCTTGAGCGAGGGGCGATAGTCGGGCGCGGGTTTCATCTGCGCGTCGCCCAGCACACCCGTGGCATCGGGTTTGCCACTGAACCACACGGGCGCGGTGATGAAACGCTCCATCATGTAGCGCTCAGGTGGGCGTACGTCAGCTTCGTAGACATCGACACCGGCGGCGCGCAGGCGTTTTTCCACGTCCATCAGTTGGCGATGCTGGCGCGTGTAGAGGCCCAGCACCGGACGATGATGAAAATCGCACAGCTGCAAGGGGCGCAATTCGATATCACGCTCCCCCTTGAGCAACCAATCAAGCGGCTTGCGATGGGCCTGCGGAATAAACATAACCGAGGTCTGCACGGGTAACACGACACACCGTGGGCCTTGGTCCGTGGCCAGCCAAAAACTGACCTCCGTGCCCGCCGGAGTATCGCGCCAATGCCGGGTCAGGACAAAACCCTGCTGTAAATCCACCGTACCGCACCTCAGGAATCACTTTCAGAGCGTGATTCTACTCGGCATCGACCTCTACACGGCAGGTTTACGTGCGATTCAGGCATTGTCGGCGTAAGCACGCTCAGGTTCACGCTCGGCGGGCTTGGCCCAGGTAAGTCTCGATGTTGCTCATTTGATCGTCCCAGCCACGGGAATTCATCTTGAAGGCTTTTTGGCGTCGGGCCTCGGGGATTGCGTCAAACCCGGACTCGACAACTCGCAGCAGAATGCCCGGCGCACGGTCTTCAAGGGTGAACTCCACCAATGTCGGGGTTTCCTTGTCGTAGTCGGTGTCCCGCTCGACTGCGTAAGGATGCCACCAGAAAGAAAACAAGGTTTGCGGCAGGATGCGTTCGATCCTGGCCTTCCACATCACATGTTCGTAGCCAGGGAAAGTAATCGGCGCTTCGATGGTTTCACCCGCGACGAAGGTTTTACCTTTGAGGGCAATACCGAACCAGCTGCCAAATTTTTCGGCGTCGGTGAGGGCTTCCCAGATCTGTTTGCGTGGAGCGTTGAGCAGGACTTTCCGTTCGATGCGATCTAATACGAGCATAAGTCACCTCTTCCATTGACGGTAGGCGACATCGACCGATGCGCAACCTTGAGTTATGCGCAATGATGATGCCTCTATCTTTGACCCGGCCATACGTTTATGACTGACCCGTTGAATGGAAGTTGCTTCTGCAAGGCTGTGCGCTATCAAGTGGACAGCCTCGACATGCCTATCAGCCATTGCCACTGCGGCAGTTGCCGCAAAACGCATGCAGCCGCGTTTGTCGCCACCGCCGGGGTGATGCGCGAGCACTTCCGCTGGATACAGGGCGAGGAGCTGCTGTCGGCGTTTGAATCTTCGCCAGGCAAACTCAGGCATTTCTGTTCACGCTGCGGTTCGCATCTGATGGCGGAGCGCGGGCACCAGCCCCATGTGATCGTGCGGGTGGCGACGCTGGATGATGACCCGGGCGTCAGGCCCACCTCGCACATCTGGACGAGCCACGATGTGCCGTGGCTCGCTCATGAGGGGTTGGCGTGCCTGGCGTGACTCAGACGTGCGGGTCACCCGGGGCTTTGGCCGGCGCCGCATATTGTGGTTTCAAGTGACCGTCCTGATCGAGTAGCCAGGCGTCCATGATCTGCCGCACCACAGGGCCGGCGACCCGGCCACCGGCCTCGCCGTTCTCGATCATTACCGAGATCACGATCTCCGGGTGTTCCGCCGGGGCAAAACCGACGAACAGCGCGTTATCGCGATGGCGTTCCAGGGTCTTGTTACGGTTGTAACGCTCGCCTTGCTTGATCGCGACCACCTGCGCCGTACCACTCTTGCCGGCGATGCGGTATTGCGCTCCTTGCGCCGCTGCCCGTGCGATACCACGCGGATCGTGCATGACAAGCTGCATACCGTGGTTGACCTGCTCCCAGTCACGTGGGTTCTTGAGGACTACGTTGGGCATCGGATGTTCATCCACCGGCGGCACGCCATTGATGGTCTTGGCCAAGTGCGGACGGTTCCACACGCCCTTGTTGGCTATCAACGCGGTGGCCTGGGCCAGTTGCAGTGGCGTGACTTGCATATAACCCTGGCCGATGCCGAGGATCACGGTTTCGCCCGGGAACCAGGGCTGGCGACGTGTTGCGCGCTTCCAGGCCTGGGATGGCATCAGGCCGGCAGACTCTTCGAACATGTCCAGGGAGACTTTCTGGCCGAGACCGAATTCAGCCAGGTAGTCATGCAGCCGGTCGATCCCCAGTTTGTGGGCCAGGTCGTAAAAATAGGTGTCGTTGGAGCGCATGATGGCAGCGTCCATATCCACCCAGCCGTCACCGCTGTGATTCCAGTTGCGGTATTTGTGGTCAAAGTCGGGCAACTGGTAATAGCCAGGATCGAACACCCGGGTTTGAGCGGTGACCACACCACTGTCGAGACCGGCGATGGCCACTTCCGGCTTGATGGTCGAGCCGGGTGCGTAGAGCCCCCGCAACACGCGGTTGAACAGCGGACGGTCGATGGAATCGTGCAGTGCGGCGTATTCCTTGAAGCTGATGCCTGTAACGAACAGGTTCGGATCAAAGCTCGGTTTGCTGACCATGGCCAGCACTTCACCCGTACGTGGATCAAGAGCCACTACCGAGCCGCGACGGTCCCCCAAGGCCTCTTCGGCGGCCTCTTGGAGTTTGACGTCGAGGCTCAGCACGATGTTTTTACCGGGGATGGGGTCGGTGTGCTTGAGTACGCGTAACACACGGCCCTGGGCGTTGGTCTCGACCTCCTCATAGCCGACATGGCCATGCAGCTCAGACTCGTAGAAACGCTCGATACCGGTCTTGCCGATGGACTGGGTACCGCGGTACTCGACCGAGTCGAGGGACTTGGATTCTTTTTCGTTGATGCGGCCGACGTAGCCGATCGAATGAGCAAAGTGCGCGCCCAGCGGATAGTGCCGAACGAACTGCGGCTCGACGTCCACGCCTGGCAGACGAAACTCATTGACGGCCAAAACGGCGATCTGTTCTTCAGTCAACTCATAAAACAGCGTGACGGGAACAAATGGATGGCGCGCCTGCTTCAGCGCTTTGTCAAACACCGCACGGTCTTCGGCAGGCAGATGCAGCAGATTGACGATGGCGTCCAGCTCCCCCTTGAGGTCGGTAGTACGCTCGCGGGTGATAGTCAGGTTGTAGCTGGGGCGATTGTCAGCCAGCACGACGCCGTTTCGGTCATAGATCAACCCGCGGGTCGGCGTGATCGGTAGCACGTGGACCCGGTTGTTTTCTGAAATCGTGGAGTGATAGTCGTACTGCACCACTTGTAGAAAATACAAGCGGCCTACCAGGGTACAGGTGATACCGATTACCAGCAGCGCACAGGCGAGCAGGCGCTTGTTGACTAAACGGTTTTCTTTCTCGTGGTCCTTGATCGGTATAGGTTCAGGCATTTCTACAGCATCTCGTTGAAGAAGGTCGACGCCGCATCCTGCGGATAAAGATCAATCCTTGTGAAAATGTGCTGCACCATACCAAAAATGCAGAAACACTTTGCATTGATTTCCCCAACGGCATGCCGTTTTGTCAGGTGAGCACAGACTTGGGCGTTCAAAAGGCTTCCAAGGTGCAGGTGCCATATTCGCGAGTGCCTGAAGACAATTGGCTTGACCACGCGGTGTAATCGCTCGTCAATGCCGTAGCCAGCTTGTCGCTTTT